>DATCBF010000025.1:0-20347 GCA_036512025.1 Solirubrobacterales bacterium | reverse complement strand
GTCGCCGACCCCGCTTACCTCCAAGGTCTTAATGCTGCCCTCGCCGGCGCCATCGATCATCGACTTGCCGTGCTTGAGTTCGGTGAGCGCCACGCCCCGGTCGTCCCGCCGGTCCTGCTCGCACAGGCCCGTCTGGATGTGCGCGATGGCGTTTCCCTCGACACCGTTCTGCGTCGCTACTTTGCCGGCAACACCATCTTCGGGGACTTCCTCGTCGAAGAGGCCGAGCGCGCCGAAGTTCCGAGTTCGGCCCTTCGTCGTCTGCTTGGCGAGCAGGCGACGCTCGGCGATCGCCTGCTCGCCGCCGTCAGCGCCGAGTATGCCCGCGAGGCGAAGAACCGGCCCAGCAGCGCCGCGGAACGGCGACGCGAGTGCGTCAAGAGCCTGCTCGCCGGCGAGCTGGTCGATCACTCCAATCTGGAATATGACCTCGACGCTCACCACCTCGCTCTGATGGCCAAAGGAGAGGGGTCGCCGGAGGTGATGAGCGTGCTGGCGGGAAGGCTCGATCGTCGTCTGCTCACCGTCTGCCGCGAGGAGGAGCCCATCTGGGCCTGCTGGCTCGGCGGCAGGTCTCCGCTCGAGGCTGAGCAGGCCCTGCGAGCGCTCGGCGAAATCTCCCTGGATCGGGTGTTCGTGACCGTTGGCGAGCCCGCCGAGGGACTCTCGGGCTGGCGGCTCAGCCACCGTCAGGCCAAGGCGGCCCTGCCGATCGCCGAGCGCAGAGGGCAGCCCATTCTCCGCTACGCCGACGTCGTCCTGTTGGCGTCGATCTTCCGCGACGATCTCGTCGCCACCTCGCTGCGCCAGCTCTACCTGGAGCCACTTGAAGGAGGGCGGGACGACGGCAAGCAGGCGCGAGAGACCCTGCGCGCCTACTTCACTGCCGAGCGGAACATCTCTTCGACCGCTGCCGTGCTGGGCGTCGATCGCCGCACGGTCACAAATCGCATTCGTGCCATCGAGGGCCTATTTGGCCGCCCCCTCAAGGACTTCGCGACGGAGCTGGAGACCGCATTGCGACTGGATGATTGATTCGAGCGCGGTCCTCTGCAGGCGTGACGTCGTCATGCGTTACGCGCATTCCCAGTGTGCTGAATCCCGGCTGAGCAAGACCCCATATTGGGGAGGCAGCGCCGCGCGTACCCGGTGAAGATCAGCTCGATCCCATTTCACTAGGCAGGGGGTAAGAGCATGAGGAAGCACCTGATTTGCGCCACGGCTATCGGCGCCGGGCTCGTGCTGATCGTGGCGGCGAGCGCTTTGGCCAAGCCGGAAGTCGTCCGGGTGGGAAACCTTTTTCTCAGAGATAACGGCGGAATCTCGCCGTCCAAGCTGCCCAAGCACAAGCAGGCGCCGATTTCGGCAACCCTCAACGCTCAAATCGGAACCATCGACGGCAGTCATCCTCCTGCGATCGAGAGCGTGATCGCCGACTTCGACAAGAGCATTCAGGTGCACGCCAAGGGTCTGCCGGTCTGCAAGGAGGTCCAGCTCGAGGCGCGGTCGACCGCGGCCGCGAAGAAGGCCTGTCCCGACTCGATCGTCGGCTTCGGGGAAGGCGAAGTCGAAGTCGCTTTCCCCGAACAGAACCCATTCGCCGCGAAGGGCCCGATCGTCCTCTTCAACGGCGGCGTCCACGGCGGCGCCACGCTGATCTTCATCCACACCTACATCTCCGTCCCGGCGCCGACTGCTGTTGTCGCCACAGTCAAGATCACCCCCATCCACCGCGGCCACTACGGCCTGCACACGGTCTCGCAGATCCCCGCGATCGCCGGCGGCGCCGGCTCGGTCACCAAGTTCAAGCTCACCATCAACCGGACTTTCCCCTACAAGGGCCAGAAGGAGAGCTACCTGACCGCCAGCTGTCCGACCGGGGTCTACTACACCGAAGGGAAAGTCCAATTCAGCGACAGCACCACGCTGAAGATCACCCACGCTCTGCCTTGTACCCCGACGGGTTAGTCATTCCGCCGATGAGCCAGGCATCCAAGCCAGGCCGCCCGATAACTGAGGCTGCGGCTCACTGACGAGCCGCCCCGTCCCACAGCACCGGGATGCAGCTGACCCCGCTGGTACGGTCGCGCCCGGCACAAGCAGCAGCCAACCCAGTCAACTGCATACGGAGGTCCATGATGGCGGCAAGGGGAAAACCCAGTAAAAAAGCGGCGAAAAAAGTGAAAGCGAAAACGGCTAAAAAAGCTAAGCGCGTGGAAGCGAAAGCGACGAAAACGGCGAAACGCACAAAAGCGAAAGTCGCGAAAAAAGCAAAAGCGAAAGCCAAAAAAGTAACGGCAAAAACCAAAGCCAAAGCCAAAGCGACGGCAAAAACTAAAACAGCCAAAAAAACGAAAACTCGCGCCAAAGCGAAAAAAACAACGAAAAAAAGCCGCCGCTAGCTCAGGGCGTCGGCGTCGGCTCTCCCCTAACTCGTTCCCCATTCGCGATCAGGGTGTAGAGCCGGCGAGCGGATTTGAACCGCTGACCCCTTCATTACGAGATCCACCCTGGAGCGCCGTTTAGGCCGCTTTCGTTGATTCCGTCCAGTTGGGTTCGTTCTAAGTTGAGTCCAGAATTGCTGAGTTGGGGACATATTTGGGGACACGCAGCACTTGGCACCCAGGAGGCGTCGTTTGCAGCAGGTTTGAGGTCTGAGCCAAGAGAACTTGCGTCCGCGCGGGAGAGACGCAAGTTTTCCGCGATATAGTTGCGTCATGGACATTGCACGGCTTGGCTCAAGCCCTATAGGTCGCCTGATCCCGATCGTGGGGCCTGACCCGGCGACGCATGAGATTGTTGAAGGCCAGGCCTTTCTGCCGGATCGCCTTCCCACGGATATGACGTTGGCAACAAGTACTTGGAACGTCGTCAACGCTGCCACAGCAGCCCTCGCTCGGCTAGATGGCGCCGCTCGGCTAATCCCGAATCCATCATTGCTACGTCGCCCCGCTCTGCGGAGAGAGGCGCAGAGCACAAGTGCTCTCGAGGGCACTTATGCGCCTTTTGCCGAGGTGTTGGCAGCCGATCGTGACGATGAGCGGCACATGAGTGCCGCCCTGAAGGAGATTTTGAATTTCGAGGCGATGGCCGAGCTCGGATTCTCCTGGCCGGAGGATCGCCCGCTTTCGCTTGGCATGCTCAATGAACTGCAGAAGAGGCTCGTCAGCGGTACTGCCGGTGAGTTAAGCGATGCTGGCGGTCTACGTGATCGGATCGTGGTTATCGGGGCCCCCGGGCGAGGTCTCAACGAGGCTAGGTTCGTTCCTCCACCACCTGGCGATCAGCTACGCGCGGGAGTCGAGGATTTGCTCGAATGGATGGCATCGCCTCCAGCAGTTCCGACCGTCGTGCAGGCTGCGATGGCGCACTACCAGCTTGAGTCTCTCCATCCCTATTCAGATGGAAATGGGCGGCTCGGTCGTCTGCTTGTCATCGTTCAGCTTCTTCGGGGAGCTGTCATTCGTGAGCCTCTCCTTGTGGTTTCCCCATGGTTTGAGCAGCGCCGCGATCAGTATCAGGAGGCGCTTCTGGATCTGAGCTTTTCCGGCGCTTGGGACATGTGGATTTCTTTTTTCGCGGAGGGGGTAGCAGCTTCGGCTGCCGAGTCTCAGGCCAAGGTGGAGCGACTTGTCCAGCTACAGGCAGAACTGCGCGCGATGGTGCAGAGGGCTGGCAAGCGCGGTGTCTCAGAGCGCCTAGCCGCAGACCTCGTTGGCAGCCCCTATATCGCAAGGACCGCAGTCGTCAAGCGATATGAGTTGTCGGGTCAGGGTGCTCAGAACGCAATCAATGCTTTGGTCGGTCTCGGGATCCTTGAAGAGACCGAACTCCGCAATATGCAGGGGGCGCGTCTTTTCGTAGCGCCAGAGGTCGTGAGAGTTATCTCGTCATGAGTGATGGACTCTGAGTTTCAGAGCCGGCGAGCGGATTTGAACCGCTGACCCCTTCATTACGAGTGAAGTGCTCTACCAACTGAGCTACGCCGGCGGGGTTGGCTGCATTCTAGGAGGCATTGCGCCGTCGTTCCATCGGGTCGGCAGTCGATGATCCGATTGTGTCCAGGGCGGCGACAGCTCAGCGGCGGGAGGACAACGAGATCGAGTTCTCTCGGATCGTCGCCTTCAGCGACGGTGTCTTCGCGATTGCGATCACTCTGCTCGTGCTCAACCTCGGCGTGCCGGATCACATTCGAGAAGGAGAGCTGGGCCAGGCGATCTGGGATCAGCGCCAGACCTTCATCGCCTACGCGCTCAGCTTCGCGGTGATCGGCCGCTTCTGGGTCGTGCACCACCGCTTCTTCGCCGATGTGATCGGGTTCGACAGCAGGCTGATCGCGCTCAACCTCTTCTACCTCGGCTGGATCGTGCTGATCCCGTTCAGCAGCGAGGTTCTCGGCGCCCACGGCGGCGAGACCGCTTCGATCGTGCTCTATGCCGTCAACCTCGCCGGCGTCACCCTGGTCGGGGCGCTGATGTTCACCGACGCGCGGCGATCGGGCCTGGCCGAGACCGACCCGGCGGTCGACCGCCAGAATCGTCAGAGAGCCCTCGTCACCATCGCGGTCTTTCTTGCCTCGATCCCGGTCGCCTTCATCGATCCGGAGATCGTCGCCTACCTCTGGCTGGCTCTCTTCATCAACCCGATCGGGCGCCTGAACCGCCGCCGCGCCTAACCGCGCTTAGCCACGAAGGCGATCGAGCGGTCCTCGCGTGCGCAGCCGACCGCGATCCCGCGGTCGGTCATGGCGCCGAGGCAGCGGTAGCCGCGGACCGTGCATGAGTTGCGCGAGGCTCCGGCAGCCGCCGAGCAGTTGCCGGAGCGCTGCCAGTCGAGCATCACCCGGCGCGCCTGGCCACAGGCGACACCGGTCGCGCGCAGCGCGCTCACCTCCACCGCATGGGTGTCGCAGGCCTGGGCCGAAGCACCCGGGGGAGCGGTTGAAGCCGACGCCCGCCCAGAGCTCTGTGGGGTGCGGGGATGGGTTGTCTCGTTCGACGAGGATCCTCCGCAGCCGGCCGGCTGCGCGGCGACGAGGAGGGTGCAGACGAAGACGAGTGGGCCGGCGATCCGCATCGGAGTCGCCGTAAACTTACCCCGACGCACTCTCCTGCAGCTGCTTGTCGGTCGCGCCATGCTGGAGATCGCCGCAGACCGGGCAGTCTGGCTCAGGCACCACCGCCTCGCGTTTGACCTCCATCGTCCGTAGGTCATATATATGGGCGACGCCAAGGGTCGACGCCTCGCAGAGCCCGGTGATGTGGTGCATCACGTCGAGCCCAACCTGGCCGCCGATCAGCCCGCAGGCGGGCCCGAGCGTGGCAGCCGGCGAGGGCTGGGCGCGGCGCTGCTCGACGGCGACGTCGAACAGGGGGTAGTCGCGGCGGTAGGCGGTCTCCTGACAGGCGAAGCAGCCGGTCTTCCCCGGCACGTAGAGCGGCCCCACTCTGGCCACCGGCGGGAAGTGGCTCATCGTGATGTAGGGGATGCCGGCCTTAAAGCAGGCCGAGTTGCACCAACGCTCGATGTCGTGCGCGGGCCAGTCGGCGGCGTCGATGACGACGTCGGCGCCGGCTATGAACTCGGCGATCTCCGCCTCGCTCTCGAGCCGCTTCGCAGTCGCCTCGATCCGCATCGCCGAATTGAACGCCCCCAGTCGTTCGGCGGCGGCCTCGACCTTGAGCCGCCCGATGTCGGCCTCCGTGTAGAGGATCTGGCGGTTGAGGTTGCTGACCTCGACCCGGTCGCCGTCGATCAGCCACATCTCGCCGATGCCGCAGCAGGCCAGCGCCCAGGCGGCCCAGCCGCCGAGCCCACCGACTCCCAGCACCGCGAGGCGCGCCCCTCGCAGGCGATCCTGACACTGCGACGGCGTCAGCCCCCCGCTCCCGATGTCGCTGAAGTAGCGCAGCTGGCGGTCGAAGCGGGCCATCTCGGCCGGCGGCACGAGGTCGTCGTCGGCGCCGTCCTCGACGACCTCCAGCTCCTGCAGCTGGGAGATCAGGTCTCCGACCTCTTTAGACCCGAAGCGCTCCTCCAGTTCCTCGCGTGAATGCTCCCCGTCGAACCCGGCGAGTAGCCGCCGCTGCTCCTCGGTGGGCTTTTCGATGCGGATGTCGCTGTCGGCGCTGCCGCGCAGCAGGTACAGGTCGCCGTCAGGCGTTTCAATCAACTCGGTTGTTCGTTTTATCCGTGGTCTTTTCATGGTCGTCTCGAGTGAGGAGAGCCGACGAGCGCGAGTTCCAGCGGGGGGCCCGGCCTCACTTGACCGGACCGGGCCCCCCGCGCCGATCAGCCGAGCTTGCGGATCGAAACTGTCGGAATAGCGTGCTCCGTCTTGCTGATCTTCACCCTGTCCTCACCCCCCTCGAATCCCCGGTCTTTGCTGCGTGGACGTGCCTCGCAGCCCACAGCGCTTAAGACCCATCTATTACGTCGATCGGTTTCGACTAATCGGATCAGGCGATCTATCTAAGGAGGATTTGGCTTTCGATCGACCAATGGAGGCAATACCATGGAGTGATCAAGCTGCTGTGCAACGAACGGAGGAATTCGATGGCCCCAAAGACGAGCACCAAGAACAAGACGAGAATTCGAGAGATCGTCGACCAGCAGCTGGTCAAGGCTCTGGCGCACCCGCTGCGCGCCCAGATCCTGGCGATCCTCAATGAGCGGGTCGCGAGCCCCAACGAGCTCTCCCAGGAGCTCGGCGAGGGTCTCAGCCAGGTCAGCTACCACGTCAAAGTCCTACGCGACTACGAGTGCATCGAGCTGGTCAAGACGGAGCCGCGTCGCGGGGCGGTCGAGCACTACTACCGGGGGATGAAACGGTCGTTCCTCAATGACGTGAATTGGGAGGGCCTCTCGCCTTCGGCCAAGGAGGGAATCTCGGTCGCCGGCGTGCGGATGATCATGAGCGAGGCAATCGGCGCCCTGGGGGCCGGGACCTTCGATGCCCGCGATGACAGCCACCTCAGTTGCACCCCGGTGATCGTGGACGAGAAGGGCTGGAGCGAGCTCTCCTCGGTGCTGGCCACCGCCTTGGAGCAGATCCTTGAGATCCAGGCCAAGAGTGCCGGCCGTCTGGCCGAGGCTCAGACAAACGGGATCCCCGCCACCGTTGCGATCCTCGGCTTCGAATCCCCCTCCGCGGAGAAGGCGGACCCGGCCGAGAAGAGCTAGGCCGAGAGCGCTCTGGCGCGCTCGAAGACCGCGTCCAGCATCGGCTCGGTGAGCCGGCCGGTGAAGGTGTTCTGCTGGCTGGGGTGGTAGCAGCCCAAGAGCTGCCACCGCCCCAGCGAAGCCTCCGCTCCGTGCCCGAATTTGGGTTTCGGGCTGGGGACCCTGGCTCCGCTCGCCGAGGCGGCGCGTAGCGCGCCGTCCCAGGCGAAGCCCCCGAGGGCGACGATCGTGCGGCACTTCCTCAACAGCTCCAGCTCCCGCTCCAGGTAGGGAAGGCAGTTGTCGCGCTCGCTCGGAGTCGGCTTATTGGCCGGTGGCGCGCAGCGCACCACCGCCGTCACGTAGGCATCGGACAGCCGCAGCCCGTCACCGCGGCGCTCGGCTTTGGGCCGGTTGGCGTAGCCGGCTCGATTCAGAGCCGCATAGAGCCAGTCGCCGGAGCGATCGCCGGTGAACATCCGCCCGGTGCGGTTGGCGCCGTGCGCGGCCGGCGCCAGGCCGACGATCGCCAGGCGGGCGTCGGGGTCGCCGAAGCCGTCCAGCGGCCGTGCCCAGTAGTTCTGGCCCCGGTAGCGCCGGGGTGGGTCGGCGGCCGAGGCCTCCCGCCACTCGACCAGCCGCGGGCATAGCCGGCAGTCGTGGATCTCGGCGACGAGCGAGTCCATAGGCTTGCGCGACTTGCTCATGACACGGAAACGAATCATGTTTGCCCTCGGCGCCGCGTTTGCCCTCGCGCTCTGTGGCTGCGGAGACAAGGGAGGCAGCTCGGCGACGGATTCAGAAAAGGCCGGCGACGTGGGAGTCCTCAACACAGCTCTCTCCCAGGAGCTGACCGCTGTCGATGCCTACACCCGCGGCCTGCCGTTGCTGCACGGTGAAGCACTTGCGGTTGGCCGCCGGTTTCGAACCCAGGAGCAGGAACACGCCGATGCCATCACCCGGGCGATCCGCGGGCTCGGCGGCAAGAGCGAAATCGAAAAGAACCCGCTCGACTACACCGGCCTCAAGACCCAGGCCGGCTTTCTAGCCCTCGCTTACGAAGAGGAGAACGCGCTGATCGCCTTCTATATGAACGCGATCCCAAAGCTCGAGACGACTGCGCCGCGGCCGCTGCTGGCGGCGATCGCCGCGAACGAGGCCGAGCATCTGGTCGTCCTGCGCCGGGAGCTCGGCGCCCGCCCGGACGAACTGGCCCCCGAGGCGTTCGAGACCGGTGAAGTGCCCGCCCCCACAAAAGCGGTCGTCCCCCGTTGAGCTTTCCAGCCGGGGCGCCGTAAGGGATGATGCCCGCATGACCGCCCCGCTTTACGCGATCGGCCGATTTTGCTCGCGGCACCGTTACCCGACGATCGCGGTCTGGCTGCTGCTGGCGATCGGCCTTGTCGCGCTCGGAAGCGCGGCAGGGAGCAAGACGAGCGAAAACCTGACCCTGCCCGGCACCGACTCGACCGTGGCGACCGAACTGCTGGAAAAGAACCTGCCCGAACAGGCCTACGGCAGCAACCCCCTGGTGATGGAAGCAACCAAGGGCGCCCTGACCGAATCCAAGTACGCGGGGGCTGTCGGGGAAACGGTGAAGCGCCTGGAAGCCCTGCCGGATGTCAATTCGGCGATCAGCCCGCTGAGCAAAGCGGGCGCCGCCTTTCTCAGCAAGGACCGCACGATCGGCTACATCCCGGTCGTCCTCGGTGTGGGCCCGGGGGAACTCAACGAAGCCAAGGCCCAGAAGATCCTCGACACGGCGCAGCCGGCCCGCGCCGCCGGTCTGCACACTGCCGTCGGCAGCTACGTCGGCCAGCAGCTCTCCAAGCCCTCGACCGAGACCAGCGAGGCGATCGGGCTTGCCGCCGCGGTGATCATCTTGCTCTTCGCCTTCGGCACCGCGACGGCAATGATGCTGCCGATCGTCTCGGCCGTGATCGGGCTCGCCTGCGCCCTCTCGATCATCCGCCTGCTCGAGCACGTGATCCAGGTCCCTGGGGTCGCCTCGACCCTGGCGACGATGATCGGGCTCGGGGTGGGGATCGACTACGCGCTGTTTATCGTCACCCGCCACAAACTCCAGCTTGCCGACGGGATGGAGTTGCACGAGTCGATCGCTCGGGCCACCGCCACCGCCGGCGGCGCCGTCGTCTTCGCCGGCTTCACGGTGGTGATCGCGCTCTGCTCGCTTGCCTTCGCCGGGATCCCCCTCGTCAGCACGCTCGGCTTCACCGCCGCGATCGCGGTCGTCGTCGCCGTTTGTGCCGCCGCGACCCTGCTGCCGGCGATGCTCGGCGCGCTGGGGCCGCACATCGACTCGCTCAGCATCAGGCGTAGCAAGGCGAAGCCGGACGACAGGCCACACGGCTGGCTGCGCTGGGCCGACGGCGTCGCCGCCAGGCCCTGGCCCGCCGCGATCGTCGCCCTGGTTGTGCTGATCGTGCTGGCGCTGCCGATCTTCCAGCTCGAGCTGGGCCAGAACGACATCAGCGCTCTGCCCAAGGACACCACCTCGCGCCAGGCCTACGACAGCCTCACCAAGGGCTTCGGGCCCGGCGTCAACGGGCCGTTGCTGATCGCCTCCGAATTCAAGGCGCCGGCGGAAGCGAAACAGGTGCTGCCCGGCCTGCAGAAAGAGATCGGCGGCGCCGGCGACGTCGCCGCGGTGACCGAACCCAGCTTCGACAAGCAGGGCACGGTCGCGGTCTTCACGGTGATCTCAAAATCGGAGCCGTGGGCGGACGCGACGGTCGAATTGGTCGAACGGCTGCGTGCCGACACGATTCCGAAGGCGCTGAGCGGGACCGCCGCCCACTCGTATGTGGGCGGGCAGACCGCCGGCTACATCGACCTTGCCAGCCAGATCGCCGACCAGCTGCCGCTGATGATCGCGATCGTCGTCGCCCTCAGTTTCTTCGTCCTGCTGATCGCCTTCCGCTCGCTGCTGGTGCCGGTCAAGGCGGCGGCGATGAACCTGATCTCGGTTGCCGCCGCCTACGGGGTCGTGACCGCGGTCTTCCAGCTCGGCTGGGGGTCGTCGCTGATTGGGCTTGACCACTCGATCCCGATCGTCAGCTTCGTGCCGTTGCTGATGTTCGCGATCCTCTTCGGCCTCTCGATGGACTACGAGGTCTTCCTCCTGACCCAGATGCGCGAGCACTTCAAACAGTACGGCGACGAGAAGCGGGCGGTGGTCGAAGGCCTCGCCAACACCGGACGGGTGATCACCTCGGCGGCGGCGATCATGGTCTGCGTCTTCACCAGCTTCGTCCTCAACGGCGACCCGGTGGTGAAGGAGTTCGGAGTCGGCCTGGCGGTGGCGATAGCGATCGACTCGACCCTGGTCCGCTGCCTGCTCGTTCCCGCGGTGATGGTGTTGCTGGGCAAGCGCGCCTGGTGGCTACCGGCCTGGATGGAGCGGATCGTCCCTCACATCAGCATCGAGGGCGAGGAGTTCTTCGCCGCCCGCGACGCAAAGCCGGCTGCTGCCGCAACGGCTGTCGCGGACGAGCCGGCAGGGAGCGCCTGAGCGGGATGTTCCCGCTCAACCTTCCAAACGCCCTCACCCTGCTGCGCATCCTCGCGGTGCCGGTCGTCGTCGTCGCCCTGCTCGGTGAGACGCCCAACGGGGACGCGCTGGCCGCCGCCGTCTTCGCCCTCGCCGCAGCGACCGACGGCCTCGACGGCTACTTCGCCCGTTCCCGCGGCGCCGTCACCAACTTCGGCAAATTGATGGACCCGATCGCCGACAAGCTGCTGATCACCGCGGCGCTCGTCTCGCTCGTCTCGCTGCACCGGCTTGCCGCCTGGGTGGCGATGGTGATCATCGCCCGCGAGTTCGCCGTCACCGTGATGCGGGCGATCGCCGCCGAGCGCGGCGTCGTCATCGCCGCCAGCTGGCTCGGCAAGGTGAAGACGGTGCTGCAGATCGCCGCCGTGATCGCGCTGATCGCCGACAACCCGGCGCCGGTCTGGGTCAACGTCCTCGTCTACGTCGCCTTGGCGGTGACCGTGATCAGCGGCGCCGACTACTTCTTCGGCCTGCGCAAGCGCTTCGAGGAGGATCAGGCGGCACGGGCGGTGGTGAAGGCGAAGCCGAGCTAGGCGCTCGGCGCTTCCAGCCACTCGCGCATCGTCAGGTGCCGGCTCTGAAGCTCGTCACCGGCAAGCTCGCTGCCGAGATCGCCAAGCAGCCCGTAGCGCTCGGCCACCACGTTGTGGCGGTGGATCGTCTCCAGGTTCTCCTGCCGCGCCATCACGAACGCACCGGCAGGAAGGTCGGGGTAGCCATCGACCACGCGCCGGACCATCTCGCGCACGCAGTCCTCGACGAAGCGAGGCTGGTCATGGGCCTTGGCGACGACCGCCAGCTCGTCCGGGCGCTTCATCAGCTCGTAGATCTCCGAGCTCATCGACTGCTCGACGATCCGCAGCAGCTCGGGGGCGTCGATCCAAGCCGGGCCCCCCTCGGGGCAGCCGATGTGAAGGGTGCCGATGCCGCGCTGATTATGGGTGGCAATCGGGACAGCCTCGATCACGCGCTCGATCTGGCCGCCGTCGAAGCCCTGCTCGGCGAGTCGTTCTCGGGCCAGGCCGGCGACCATCTCCTGAGCGCAGGGACAGGCGGTCATTCCCTGAGCCTGGACGCCGGTCAAGGTCCGGGTCCCGCGCTCGGAGGCGACGGCGGTTCCGAACAGCACGTAGATCTCCTGGGTCCGCTGTCCCGTCGCTGGAGTGGAGACGGTCTCGGGATAGCGCGCCGTGACCGAGACCTCGGCCCGCAGGCCGCCCTGGCGCTCGCGCACCCGCTCAGCGATATGGGCGGCGAGGATCTCGGCCCGGAACGCCTCGCTGAGCACGACCTCGTCGATCGCCTCGCCGACGATTTCCTCGAACCGGGACATGTGCACTCCGGCCTGGCGCGCGTTGAGGTCGACAAAGCACTCAAAGTTCGCGTAGAAGAGGTTCTCGGCTCCGCCGGCCTTGACCCGGATCACCTTCTCCACTCCGGTGACGCCGACCCGAGACAGACTCACCTGGGTCGCCGGGATCGAGGACTGCACGTCGGTGGCGGGGGAGGAGGTCGTCGTCTGGCTTGCCATCGCTTATGAAGAGTAAGGAACTGGAGGCGCCGGTGGCGGGCCGCCACCTCCTTTGCCTGCGATCTTCTGCCTATACTTCGCTCAGCTGGAGCATTAGGGCCGGCTCCCCGGGGATGGGGTCAGGGTGACAGTGGAGGCAGTGAAATCGAACCGTTAGAGACGGTCCCACAGGGACTGGATCAGGATTCGGGTGGAACGTCCTTTGAGGACTCGGAGGAGCTCCGAGGGTTGATCGCGCTGGGGCGCGAGCACGGCTATCTCACCTTTGAGCGGATCGCCTCCACCCTGGAGGAGGTCGAGGTGACCAAGGAGCAGGTCTCGGGCCTGCATGCCCACCTGATCGAACATGGCGTCGACGTGATCGCCGAGGACGGCGTCAGCGCTTACAAAGAACAGCGCGGGGGAGACACGGCGGGCAGTCAGTCCAAGAAATCCGACCTGGACCTGACGGTCGAGCCCAGCCTCGACTCGCTGCGGTTGTACCTGCGTTCGATCGGCCGGGTCGAGCTGCTGACCGCCGAACAGGAGATTGAACTGGCGAAACGGATCGAGCGCGGCGACATGTTGGCCAAGCGCCAAATGGTGGAGGCCAATCTTCGCCTCGTCGTCTCGATCGCCAAAGGCTATCTGGGCCGGGGCCTGAGCTTTCTCGACCTGATTCAGGAGGGCTCGCTGGGGTTGATCCGCGCCGTCGAGAAGTTCGACTATCGCCGCGGCTACAAGTTCTCCACCTACGCGACCTGGTGGATTCGCCAGGCGGTGACCAGGGCGATCGCCGACAAGGCGCGGACGATTCGCATCCCCGTCCATATGGTGGAGAAACTGAACCGGGTTGCTCACGTCGAGCGCCAGCTCGTGCAGCGGCTGGGCCGCGAGCCGGAGCCGCACGAGATCGCGGCCGAACTGCGCTGGCCGGTCAGCGACGTGCGCGACATCCTGCGGGTTGCGCAGTTGCCTGTCTCGCTCGAGAAACCGATTGGCGATGAGGACGAATCCGAGCTCGGCGACTTCGTCGCCGACGACGATGTCGCCGAGCCCTTCGAGGAAGCGAGCGAGCATCTGCAGAAAGAGGGTGTGCGGAAAGCGCTCGATGCGCTGCCCGAGCGCGAGCGCCAGGTGATCGAACTTCGCTACGGGCTCTCCGGCCTGGAGCCGCTGACGCTCGAGGAAGTGGGGCGCACCTTTGGCGTCACCCGCGAGCGGATCCGCCAGATCGAGAACAACACGTTGAAAAAACTGAAGCGCCTGCCCGAGGCGCAGATGCTTCGCGAAGCCGGCTAGCGCGCCTCCAGCACGAAGACCGCGATCTCGCGGTCGGTCCTCGCCTCGTAGTCGTCGAAGCCCGAGTACTGCTCGTTGATCTTGCGCCAGAGCCCGGCTCGCTCCTCGCCCTCGGCGACCCGCGCCCGCACCGGCCGACGCTCGCGGCCGATCTCGACCTCTGCCTCCGGGTTCGCCTTCAGGTTCAGCGACCAGGCCGGCGCATTGCTGTGGCCGGCGTTCGACCCGATCACGATCTGGCGCTCGCCGTCGGCGAGGTAGACGACCGGCGCCGTGCGCGACTGGCCCGATTTGCGCCCGGTCGTGGTCAACAGCAGTACCGGCGATCCGGCGAGGCTGCCGCCGATGCGACCGTTCGAGAGGCGGTAGAGCGGGATGTTGAGCCTGCCGGCCCAGCGCAACCCGGTCGAGCCGATCGACGTCGACATCCGCGTATAGAACCTGTCGCTCGGCACGGCGCGAGTATCGCACGGTCTAGAGTGGCGTCAATGGCCGAGCCACACCCATTCCGCCGCGCCGCCGAAGCCAAGGATCTGGAGCTGCTGAAGGAGACTCTGCGCGAGGATGTCGTCCTGCACAGCCCGATCCTCTTCCGCGGCTTCGAGGGCCGCGAGATGGCGATCGCCGTCCTCACCCACGTATCCGCCACGCTCGAGGGCCTCACCTACACCGACGAACTGGTCGCTGACGGCACCGTCGCCCTTCGCTTTAAGGCGATGGTCGAGGACCGCGAGCTGGAGGGCATCGACTTCCTCGAGCTGGACGAGGACGGCCGAGTCCGCGAGCTGACCGTCTTCATGCGCCCGATGTCGGCGCTCACCCGCTTCAACGAGCGCATGTCAGAGCGCCTCGGCGTCGCATAGCCCACCGCGGTCCTCCTCTCTAGAATCGCGAGCGCCACGATTCGGGGGAGTGTCCGAGTGGTTAAAGGAGACGGGCTGTAAACCCGTTGGCTCTGCCTACGCAGGTTCGAATCCTGCCTCCCCCATATGAAAAGCCTCGAGGGCCACGTCATCGCGATTGCTGGAGCTGGGGGAGGCCTCGGCCCTGTTGTCGTCGGGCGCCTGGCCGCGGCCGGGGCCACGGTCGCCGGGACAGACCGAGACCAGGCCCGCCTCGACCAGATCGCCGCCGATCTCGGGCTCTCTTCCGACCGCTGGGACGGCCGCGCCGTCGACCTGCTGGACGAGGGAGCGACCCGCGACTGGCGCGCGTCCCTGGTTGAGCGTTTCGGCCGCGTCGACGGCCTCTTGCATCTGGTCGGCGGCTGGAAGGGCGGACAGCCGCTGCACGAGGAGCCGCTCTCGGACTGGGCGCTGCTGCACGACCTCCTGATCCGCACCGTCCAGCACACGAGCCGGGCCTTCCACGACGCGCTTCTCGCCAGCGGCCGGGGTCGGTTCGTGCTCGTCTCCGCCAAGCAGGCACAGGCGCCGTCGAACGAGAATGCCGCTTACGCAGCGGCAAAGGCCGCCGCCGAGGCTTGGACGCTGGCCCTGGCCGACGGCTTCAAGGACGGCGATGCCACCGCCAACATCGTCGTCGTCGACGCGATCCTCACACCGCGGATGCGCGAGGAAAACCCCGGCGAGGACTTCCCTACCTTCACGCCGGCCGAGCACCTGGCCGAGGCGATCGCATTTCTGTGCTCGGACGCGGCGGAGAAGATGAACGGTCAGCGCTTTCCGCTTACGATGCGCGGATGAGCAAGCCTCGGGAGGCGCGGAGCACATCTCGGGGGGCGCAGATGACGATCGGGGAGCTGGCACGTCGCACCGGGATGACCGTGCGCAACATCCGCGCCCACCAGACACGTGGGTTGCTGCCACCGCCGGAGGTGCGCGGGCGCACCGGCTACTACGGTGAGGAGCACGTCGCCCGGATCGCGCTGACCCGCGAGATGCAGGCCGACGGTCTCAACCTGGAGGCGATCCGGCGACTGCTCGAAAGCTCCGACGGCAGCACCGAGATCCTCGACTTCACCCGCGCTCTGCGCGCCCCGTTCGAGGACGAGACGCCCGAAATCATCGATTCGCTCGAGATGGCGAGCCTGTGGGGGGTGGACCCCGACCCGAAGCTGATCCGGCGCGCCGAGCGCCTCGGCATTCTGCGCGAACTGCCCGAGGGGCGCTACGAGATCATCAGCCCTCAACTGCAGCGAGCCGGGGTCGAGCTGGCGCGGCTGGGCGTCAGCCCCGAAGCCGCGCTGAACACGGTGGAAAAGCTCCGTCGCCACTCCGAGGGAGTTGCCCGCACCTTCGTCGACCTCTTCGTCAAAGAGGTCTGGGAGCCCTTCGACGCGGCCGGCCGTCCCGAGGAGGACTGGCCCAAGGTCCGCGAAGCGCTCGAGCGCCTTCGCCCCTTGGCGGCCGGTGGCCTGCTGGCGATCTTCCAGCTTGTGATGAGCGAGGCGAGCGAAAAGGCGGGCGAGCGCACCCTCCAGCTCGAGGCCCGCAGCTCTAAGAAGGGGAAGCGCCGCCGCCGCTAAAGTTTTGTACAGGCTCTTACGAGGGTCCGCCTAACTTGGGGACGAAGAGGAAAAACGGCACGGGGAAGGGGGCTCGAACGAGGCTGCCATTTTCGCTTCGCCGACCGCGCCTGGTGCTGGCGATCTCAGTAGTCCTGATTTGTCTCCTCGGCGCCGTCGGCTTTCACGTCGAGAACAGCCTCAAGCCGACTTCGCTGAACGTTGCCGGCACCGAGTCCTCTCGCGCCGGCGCCTCCCTGCATCGCTACTTCGGCGATTCCGCTCCTTTCGCGATCCTCTTGCAGGGCCCGTCGGCTTCGCTGGAAAAGCAGGGCCCGGCTTTGGTGCACGCCCTGCGCGTCGATCCGAAGGTGACCACGATCTCTCCCTGGGACAAGGGCAGCGTCGCCCGCCTGCGACCGGGGCCGAACCGTGCCCTGGTCCTGGTCGATTTCCACGTCGGGATCGACGACGCCGTCAATACCACCGTCCCCCACCTGAACAAGCTCCTCGAAACCAAGATCAAGGCCCCGGTTCGCGCTACCCAGACGGGCTTCGCCACCCTCTCGAAGGCGATCCAGGACGAATCGATCAGCAGCGCCGAGCGCAGCGAGCTGATCGCCCTTCCGGTTCTCCTGATCGTGCTGCTCTTGGTCTTCCGCTCTCCGGTCGCCGCGCTGATCCCGCTCACGTTCGGGGCGATCACGGTGATCACCTCACGCGGGGTCCTGGCCCTTGCCAGCTCCTACATCTCGATCGACGCCTTTGCCCTCACCGTCAGCTCGATGATGGGCCTGGCGCTGGGGGTGGACTACGCCCTTCTGATGGTGTCGCGCTTCCGCGAGGAGTTGGCAACCGGGGCAGAGCCTGCAGCCGCGGCGCGCACCACGCGCCGGACCGCCGGGCGCACGATCATCTTTGCCGGCAGCACGCTGTTCCTCTCGATGTTCGTCTCGATCTTCGTCCTTCCCGGAGCTCTGCTCGTTTCTCTGGCCGGAACCGTGATCATCGTCGTCATCCTCAGTGTCACGGTGGCGACGCTTGTCGCGCCGCCGCTGTTGACATTGGTCGGCCCCAACGTCGACCGCTGGCGAATCGGCCGCCCATCCACCGGCCGCTCGCGCCTGATGCGGTTCGTCGACGGCTCACTGCGGCGTCCGGTTCTCGCGGCGGCGGTGGTCGGAGGCATCGTCCTCCTGCTGGCGACGCCGGCGATCGGATTGAAGACCGGCCCGCCGTCGACCGAGCAGCTGCCGACCAGCAGTCAGGCCCGCAAGGATGCCGAAGAAGTCGACACCGCCATCGGCCCAGGCTTCGAGGCGCCTTTCATAGTCGTCGCCTCGACGCCGGACGGGCCAATCACCGAAGAACCCAAACTTGCCGAGTTGACTCGCTGGCAGGAAAAGATCGCCAAGGACCCCGGCGTCCAGTTCGTGATCGGCCCCGCCCAGGTCTCCCGCAAGGTGGCGCCGCTGAAGAAATCGACCAAGGAACTGCTCGACCCGGGCCCCGGAGGGGGGAAGCTGGGCGAACTGAGCCGCCTCGGGCCAAAGCTCGCCGAAGCTGAAAACGGCGTCGCCCAGGTCCGGTCCGGCCTCGTCGACGCCGCGGCCGGCGCCGGCCTGCTCGGGACCGGCTCCGGCCGTGCCGAACAGGGCGCCTCCGCGATCGCCGAAGGCCTCGAGCGCGCGGAGCATGGCGGCGAGCGCGCGGTCGCGGCGGTTGACCGCCTGACCGAAGGCTCGGGCGAACTGGCAAATGGCCAGGGCGAAGCCAAGGCCGGCGCCCTCTCGCTCAAGCTCGGCCTCGCCCACCTGCTCAAAGACATCCGCCCCAACGGACTGGGGAGGGCCCGGCGTCTTCGCGCCCGCCTCAACGCCGCCGCCGCCGAAGACCCCGCTCTCGCTCCCGCTGCCAAGGAAGCCGCCCAGCTGGTCGAACACCTGGCGATCGACAGGAACGAAGTCAGGCGCCTACGCGGCGAATCGCAGCGCTTGCACGGCGGCGAGGCCAAGTTGCTGGCCGGCAGCACCACCCTCCACAGCGGGGCCCAGAAACTCGCCAGCGCCGCCGGTGGGCTGCCGGAAGGCCTCTCCAAGCTCGGCTCCGGGGCGCAGCGCCTGGTCATCGGCATCGCCCAGCTCCGCGGCGGAGCCGACGAGCTCGAACGCAAGCTCGCCGAAGGCTTCCATCGTTCTTCCCCGATCCAGACGGGTCTGCGCCGCGCCAGCGTCAGGGTCTCCGCCGGAGCCGGCGATCTGAATGGCCAGGTCGGCCATCTCCACCACCAGTCACCGGGTCTCTTCGACTCCGGCTACTTCGTCCTCTCCGCCCTCGATGGGGCCCATCGCAAAGAACGCCAGAACGCCTCTGCCACCATCGACCTCAATCGTGGCGGCCAGGCCGCGGCGATCCTGGTCATCTCCCACTACACCTTCAACACCCCCGGCTCGATCGCGCTGTACAAGCGTCTTCAGAACTATGCGGCGGGGCTCAGCGCCTCTGCCCACGTCAACGCGGGGGTGGCGGGAGGAGCCGCCCAGCTCACCGATTACAGCCGCGTCACCAGCGCATCCATCCCGCTTCTGATCCTGGTGATCACCGTCGCCACCTTCGTCATCATGGTCGTGGTTCTGCGAGCGCTCCTCCTCGCCGCCCTTGCGGTTGCGCTCAACCTTGCCACCGTCGCGGTCGCCTTTGGCGTTGTCACCTTGCTCTTCAACGTGCCGGCCGGCTATCCGCTGGGCGGACACACCTACGTCGACGCGGTCGGCACGACGATGATCTTCGGCCTCATCTTCGGCCTCTCGATCGACTACGCCGTCTTCCTCCTGATGCGAATGCGGGAGAGCTATGACGAGTACGGCGACAATGCTCGCGCGATCGCCTTCGGCCTCGAGAAGACCGCGCGCGTGATCACCGGCGCCGCCGCGATCATGATGGGCGTCTTCATCGCCTTCGCCGCGGCGCCATTCGCGACTGTGAGCCAGCTCGGAATCGGTCTCACCGTTGCCGTGATCCTCGATGCGACCGCTGTCCGGATCGTCCTCCTGCCCGCGCTTATGTTGCTGCTGGGCGACCGGGTTTGGTGGCTGCCGCGACCCCTGGCCCGCCTGTTGCCGGAAATCGACCTGCACGGAGAGGCCCCGGTGGGGGAGACTGGTTGACAGGCGGGCCTAACGCAAGCCCAAGAATTCCCTGGGCAGTTCGACGTTAGATTCCGCAACCGAGTCCCTTGAGGTACAAGCGGGTTCCATATCCGGGGCCCGCGAGACGGGACCGCAAAACTTGACTGTGGAGGATGAGATGCGCAAAGCAGGGAAAATGAAGTCCCGCCCCAAGACAACCGCCCTGGCGGCGGCCCTGGCCGCCACCGCCGCCCTGCTCGCCCTCGGCGCCAGCGCCGGGGCCGAGCAGGCCCAGAAGGGCAACCTGCTGGTCTCCTTCAACGGCGGCATCGCCCCCCAGAAGCTGCCCCGCACCGAAGCGGCCCCCGTCAGCGTGCAGATGGGCGGCAAGATCAAGACCACCGACCGCTCCGCCCCGCCCAAACTCGAACAGATCATCCTCGCGATCAACTCCAACGGCAAGATCCAGACCAAGGGCCTGCCCAGCTGCTCGCTGACAAAGCTCGAATCGATCTCCGCCGCCGCCGCCAAGCAGACCTGCGCCTCCTCGCTGATCGGCCACGGCAACGTCACCTCCCGCGTCACCTTGCCCGGCCAGGGGGCCTTTGCCTCAAACGGCACCCTGGAGGCCTTCAACGGCGCCTACAAAGGCCACACCGCGGTCTTTGCCCAGGTCGAAAGCGGCCCGCCCCTGCCGCTCACCTACGTGATCGTCTTTGAAGTCGCCAAGGCCAAGGGAACCTTCGGCACCGAGCTGACCGGCACCCTGCCCGAGATCGCCTCCGAATACGGCTACATCTCCGCCTTCAACCTCTCCCTGGGAGCCACCTACACCTCCCACGGCAAGAAGCTGAGCTATGCCTCGGCCTCCTGCCCGGCGCCCAAGGGCTTCCCCGGGGCGAGCTTCCCCTTCGCCAAAGCCAGCTACGTCTTCGCCGGCGGCACCACGCTGAGCAGCAAGCTGGTCCGCAACTGCAAGGTCCGCAACTGATGAGAGACAACAAGGAGACAGAGACGATGAAGCCAGGGTTCAAGCGTTTGAGGAAGGCCCCGATCGCAGCCGCGGCCCTGGCCGTGGTGGCGCTGTGCGCCTTCCTGGTCGCCACCGCCGGCGGCGAAATCGTCCGCTCCGGCAACCTCCTGGTCGAAATCGAAGGCGGCATCACCCCCAAGAAGCTGCCCAGGAAGACCCCGGCCCCGATCAC
>DATCBF010000024.1:0-4752 GCA_036512025.1 Solirubrobacterales bacterium | reverse complement strand
GGCCGGGCCGTGACCTCGGGAGGCTCGCTCGCGGGCGCCAAGGTGTTGGTCATCGACGACGACCCGATCGTCTGCGACCTGGTCGAGCGGGTGTTGGCACGCTGGAAGGTCGATGTGACTCGCGCTGCCGACGGCGCTGAGGGCCTGCGATTCGTCTTCTCCCAGCGCCCCGACCTGGTCCTTCTTGACATTGACTTGCCGAATATGGATGGCTGGCAGCTGCTGAGTCGGATTCGCGAGCTGGGAGAGATGCCAGTCTTGATGTTGACGGCAAAGGGACAGGAGCTGGACAAGGTGCGGGCGCTGCGCGGCGGCGCCGACGATTATCTGACCAAGCCCTTCGGCCACGAGGAGCTGCCGGCGCGGGTCGAGGCGCTGATCCGGCGGGCGGGGAAGTCGAGGCCGGAGGAAGCCGAGCGACTGGCCCAGGTCTACGCCGACGGGCGCCTCAGCGTCGACCACGAGCAGCGGCTCGTCCGGGTCGCCGACGAGGAGCTGCGGCTGACGCCACTCGAGTTCCGGCTGCTTGCCGCCTTCGTCCGTCATCCAGGGCAGGTGCTGAGCTCCGACCAGTTGATCGAGATCGCCTGGCGCGATCCCTTGGTGCAGTCTGGACAGGTAAAGCTCTACGTAAGCCGTTTGCGGCGCAAGCTCGGTGACCCTGAGGCCATCGAGACGGTGCGCGGCTTCGGCTACCGCTATCTGCCGCCGGCTGACTAAGCAGCGCCGGTCGGTGCGTCGGGCGCAAAGTCCCACTCATACGCGGCACCTGCACCGACTTCCTGTCCACCGCTGGGTGAGTCCTTGGCGAGGACGACGATGAAGCGGTAGACGCGCACCTCGTCCGGCTCGAAGCTGCCGAGGTCGATCCCCTCGCTGGGCATATCGCCGATATCCCCTCGGTAGACCGGGACGAGATCCTCGCCGCTGATGTCATCGATCGCCATCGTCAGCTCGCCGGCGGCAAAGCTGTTGGAGGCATCGACCTCAGAGAGCTTGAACCTGCCGGCGCATGAGCCCGCGTTGGCGATCGTGACTTTGCCGCTGCGGACACCGAACGTCCTCAGGTCATAGCCGGTGAAGATCGCGATGCCGTTGCCGGCGTTTGCCGTAATCAGCGCACCAGAGCTCTGGATGTTGCGGGGAGTAGGGCGGTTGGGGGGTGTGGTGGTTGCAATTGCGGCGAGTGAGTCAGGACGGGGGGGTAGGCGAACCATGCGGTGCTCCCTTGTTGGGTTTGCTTTCTCCCTCAATGTCGATCCACCAGGGAGCAGCTCCGCCCGTCTCGGGGTATCAATTCGGTATCGCCTGATTAAGGAGCGTGATTTTGCGAGTGCCCGCTTTGCAAGATCCCCGGGTTCGGCTTAGCGCCGCGCGAATCGCTGACCGACGTTGTCATGCCTTTATGTCGGGATACAGCGCTTCCCTGAGGTTGGGCAAGACTTCGCTTTGAAGTGTCTTTGGAGTTGGTTGGTGGCCAATCGCGCGGACGCTTGTCCGCTCTATTTAGCGAGTCGGCAGCTCAGCGGCGTCGCGACTTAACAAACGCTTTCAGGCGATTGGATGGATGGCAGCGGACTTATGTAAACGTTTGTCCGCAATAGGGCTTTCGGCTCGGGTCTCGGCACTTCTTCACCGATCCCACTTGGACACCGGAGCAGACCATCTCTACCCAGGCACTCCCGTCGCGAGGCGGGTTCGCAAAGCCACGGGACTCCACCGGAGTTCGCCGGGCTGCCGTAGGACTGCCACTACTCCAATCGCCCAGCGGCGATCGATGGCGGTCAAGGAACGTTGTATCGGCTGCTCCAGATAAGGAAGGACACCTATGTCCAGCCCGACCCATCTCAAGCGTGGCTTCGCTGCGGCCATCCTCGCTGCGGTCCTCGCCTTCGCCGCCGTCCCGGCCGCCGTCCAGGCCGCCCCGGTAAACCTTGCCACCGCCAATCCCTTTGTGGTTCTCGGCGGCACCACCGTCACAAACACCGGTCCGTCGGTGCTCAACGGAGATCTTGGGGTCGCCCCGGGAACCGCGCTCACCGGCTTCGGCCTTCCGGCTGTGGTCAACGGAGCCACAGATGAAAATGACGGTGTCGCCAAACAGGCGCAGTCCGATCTCACCAATGCCTACAACGTTGCCGCCGGGCAGCCGGTCGCACCCGCCGATGACCTCTCCGGTACGAACCTCGGCAACAGAAAACTGGGCCCAGGCGCCTACCGGTACACATCCGAAGCCCTCCTCACCGGCCCGCTCACCCTCGACGCCGAAGGCGATCGCAATGCGCAGTTCGTCTTTGAGATCGGCTCCGAACTGACCACCGCATCGGCCAGCTCGGTCGTGCTGGTAAACGGAGCCTCTCCGTGCAACGTCTACTGGCAGGTAGGCAGCTCGGCGACGCTCGGCACGACTACCGCGTTTGAGGGAAACCTGATGGCGCTTACGTCCATCTCGCTGAAAAACGGGGCGTCTGTGATCGGGCGGATGCTCGCCCGCAACGGCCAGGTCAGCCTGATCGACAACGTCCTCACTCGGCCCCTGTGCGCGACGGGATCCACGCCGTCGCCTACCGTCACGCCACCAAATGGACCCACAGCCATAGCTCCGGCGGCGTCCGGGAAAAAATCGGCGGTCGGTCGTAACCGAGCCGTTCCCGTCAGCCAGACGAAGGCTCATGGGTCAACCCGTAGGGGCACGGCGGTCGTGCGGCCCGCGCCGCGCGAGGCCTGCACATCTGGATTTCGCGCCACGGTCAGCGGTCACATGATCAAGCGTGTCGTTTTCAGCCTGGACGGCAAGCCGATGGCGAGCCGGAACAGCTCGCCGTTTGCCGTGTCCGTACGGGCCGCTCCGGGTGCCCACCAGGTCAGCGCCCGCGTCACATTCAAGGACGCCACTCCCGCCAAGACGATGGCGCTTCCCTATCGCGCCTGTGCCGCTGCGGTGCTCCACCCGCGCCACGGTCCATCCCAGTTCACCGGATGAGCCATAGCACTGACAACGTTTCCCACCTCTCCGGTTCTCGCCGGAGGGGTGGGGCATTGTCTGCGGTGCTGATCGCGGGCGCCGTCGGCTGCCTCTTCGTCGCTCCGACCGGAGCTGCCGCCTCACGAGTGCCCGCAAGCCAGGCGCTCGTCGTGCTCTTGCACGATCACGTCGCACGGGCCGGGCCAAGCGCCCATTCAGGTCGGATCGAATCCGTCAGCTCCCGGCGACCGCTGACGCGAGCACGCACCGTGCTTCCTGTCCTCGACTACGCAACCAGTCGTGCCGGAGGTTCCTGGCTAGAGGTTCGCCTGCCGGGGCGTCCTAACGGGCACAGGGGCTGGATCTCCATCAGGAGGACCAGACGCACCTCCACTGCATGGCATATCTGGGTGAAGCTCTCCACTCGCCGGGTTACGGTGTATCGCGGCGGCCTTGCCAGGCGTCACTTCCGAGCGGTGGTCGGCAAGCCTTCGACGCCGACTCCTCGGGGGGTGTTCTTCATTGAAGAGGCCCTTGCGCTCTCCTCCTACGAAGCCGGCGCTCCGTTCGCGCTGGCTTCCAGCGCCAGGTCGAATGCCTTACAGGAATTCGATGGTGGCCCGGGGCAGATCGCCCTCCACGGGACCCACGGCCTCACGGGTGCGCTTGGAACAGCGGTGTCACACGGATGCATTCGTCTCGCCACCCACGCAATCACCTGGCTGGCGCGGCGTATCGGCGCCGGCGTTCCACTCACCATCACACGGTGAAATTCAAGTTATGTAAACCTGCTGTCGATACTTCTCAAGATGGTCTTCTACCTGTTGATCTCAGCCTTACCCGGCTGACCAAGCCGATACCTGGCCCTCATCCCTTATCCACCTAGTGGGATTCGGGCCTCGGGATGCTCCCGGGCTGGAGTCAGAAAGCGGGTCGAGACATGTGGCGTTATCGGAGCATTCTGCTCTTCGCGATATGCGCGGTAGGTGCTTTATGCCCAATCGCGATCGCTGCCGCGGCGTGTCCTTTGCACCCCCTTTCACCTTGTGGTCCGGCCGGGTTCACCGGCAGGGTTGGCGCTTCTCTTCGTTGCGGTCATCGGCCGCCGCCGGTCTGTCACTCACATAGCGGTCCTCGCGGGCAGCAGGGAGCGACCGGCAAGCGCGGCTCTACGGGCCGGCGCGGGGCAACGGGAGTCAACGGCTCGGATGGGGCCAGCGGACCGGCGGCCGCCGCCGGTCCCCGAGGTTTGCAGGGCGTCGAAGGTGAAGCGGGTGCCGCCGGCACACCGGGAGTCCCGGGGTCAGCCGGTCCGACCGGCCCCGTAGGGGCCACTGGTTCGGCTGGGACGACGGGCTCGCACGGTGACGTCGGGGCTACAGGTACCGCGGGTGCCGAAGGCAAAATCGGTTCGACGGGCGCCACTGGTTCCCAGGGTGAAGTTGGACTAACTGGTTCCGCGGGTGAAACGGGCCCCGAAGGAGCAACAGGCCCTCGGGGCCTGGAAGGCGTCCAGGGCGAAGTCGGCGCCGCGGGACAGACAGGAGCCACGGGATCGGAAGGAGAAGTCGGATTGGCGGGGGCGGCGGGCGCTCAGGGCGCGAAAGGTCTCCCAGGCAACATTGGGGCAACTGGCGCAGAAGGTCTCGCGGGACCGATGGGGCCCGCCGGAGAAACCGGCTCGCGGGGAACCGCTGGAGCCGAAGGAACTCAGGGGCGGGCCGGTGCGACAGGTGCCACCGGTGCTGCCGGCCCGGCCGGCTCGAACGGCTTGTCCCAGTACGCCT
>DATCBF010000023.1:0-2352 GCA_036512025.1 Solirubrobacterales bacterium | reverse complement strand
GGCCCGGTCGCCGTGCTCAGCCGGCCCGCCGCCGCCCGCATCCTGCCCGCGGGCACCGCCGCTGAACTTCGCAGCAGCGGCTCCGCCGACGGCACGGCCGAGATTGATGGACAGAGCCAGATTTACGCCGCCCGCCGCAATGGTCGCTTGGTTGTCCTCGTCACCCGCCCGGACGTCGTTTCCGGCGATGACTTCCGTCGTTATCTCTCGGCCCTGCTGATCGCCAGCGGCGTTGCCGCACTGGTCGCCGCCGCCGTCGCGGCCCTGCTGGCCCGCCGTCTGACCCAGCCGCTGCGCCGTCTGGCGGGCGCCGCCGGAGAGCTCGCCGCCGGGCGCCGCCCCGAGCCGGTGCCGCCGGAGGGAACCGAGGAGCTCGACGACCTGGCCGAGGCGTTCAACGGGATGTCGGAGCAGCTTGAGCTTGCCCGCGATGCCGAGCGGGCGGTGCTGCTCTCCGTCTCCCATGACCTGCGCACTCCCTTGACCTCGATCCGTGGCTATGCCGAGGGGATCGAGGACGGCACGGTCGAGCCGCGCCAGGCGGCGGAGGTGGTCGGTCGTGAGGCGGCCCGCCTCGAACGCCTGGTCGGCGACCTGCTCGCCCTCGCCCGCCTGCGCCAGGGCGTGCTCGAAGTCACCCGTGAGTCGGTCGACCTCGCCGTTGTTGCCCGCGAGGCGCAGGAGCGCTTGCGCCCGCGAGCGGCGGAGGCCGGGGTGGAGCTGATCGTCGACGGTGAGGTGGCCCCCCAGGTCATGGCCGACCATGGCCGCACCCTCCAGGTCGTCTCCAACCTGGTCGAGAACGCGATCCGCGCCAGCCCGCGTGGCGGGCACGTGACGCTGCTGATCGGCGCCGGCGCGATCTCCGTCAGCGACCAGGGCCCCGGCATCCCGGAGGCCGAGATCCCCCGTGCCTTCGAGCGCTTCCACCTGCGCAGCCAGGCAGGCGGCGGCTCCGCCGACGGCGCCGGCCTCGGCCTGGCGATCGTCCGCGAGTTGACCGAGGCGATGGGCGGCAGCGCCACTGTCGAGAACCTCCCCGGTGGCGGAGCCCGCTTCGGCATTCGTCTGCCCCGGGCCGATCGCGGCTGAGACCCGAGGCACGCCGGGCTACCCTTTCTCAATGGAAACGGGCAAAGACCAGGAGATTCGGGTCCGCGCCGACGACCAAAGCAGCGATCGACTCAGGGATCGTGGCGATGGTCTCGATGCGCTGGAGGCCGCCCAGGACGGCACGCAAGCGGGAGAGTGACTTCCGCCAGCGATACCCTGTCGCGACCCGATCTCCCCGGCCGAGCGGGTTCCAGCATGCCGCCGCCGGCCTTTCAAGATGGAAACCATCACTTCGGAACACCCGACCCTCCCGGCTAATCCCGGGCAGGCCGCAGCCGACGAGCCGGTCGTGCCACGCCGCACGCCGCTGCGCGCCGCGATCAAGACCGGGCGGCCGCACGAGTGGATCAAGAATGTCTTCGTCTTCGCCGGGTTGCTCTTCTCCGGCAAGTTCAACCAGTCCCACGATGTGCTGGAGGCGTTTCTCACCTTCATCTCCTTCTGCCTGATCTCCAGCGCCGGTTACTTCGTCAACGATCTGATCGACGTCGAACTCGACCGCAAGCACCCAAAGAAGCGCTTCCGCCCGCTTGCCGCCCGCGAGCTCTCCGAGAGCGCCGCGAAGACGATCGCTCCGGCGCTGGCCGTCGTCGCGATCGCCCTTGCCTTCGCCACCGTCAACTGGCAGGTCGGGCTGATGGTGGTCGGCTACGGGATCGCCCAGATGGCCTACAGCCTCGGTCTCAAGCAGGTCGTGATCGTCGACGTGATGACCCTGTCCGGCCTCTTCATCCTCCGCGTCGCCGCCGGCGCCAGCGCCGTCGAAGCGCATGCCTCGGAGTGGCTGATCCTCTGCACTGGCATGCTCGCCCTCTTCCTCGGCGTCACCAAGCGCCGTCAGGAGGCGGTGTCCGAGCTGCACCAGGGGACCAGCAGCCGCCCGGTCCTGGAGCACTATTCGCTCCCCTTCCTCGACCAGATGGTTTCCCTCGTCACCACCGGCACCGTGATCAGCTACGCCATCTACACGGTCAACTCGCCCCTGATCGGCAGCCGCATGATGCTGACCATCCCCTCGGCCCTTTACTGCATCTTCCGCTACCTCTACCTGATCTACGACCGCGCCGACGACCGCTCGACCTCGGCGATAGTCGCCGAGGACAAGGGCATGATCTTCGGCGCCGTCAGCTTCGCCGCGATCGCCTTCGCGCTGCTCTACGTCTTCAAGTAGCGGTTACGGAGATGACCGGCAAATCGTCGATCAGCGTCGTTTTGCCGCCGCGGTTGAACTCGAGGTCG
>DATCBF010000022.1:0-2190 GCA_036512025.1 Solirubrobacterales bacterium | reverse complement strand
GCGCGCCCCTCGCGACCCAGGGCCGTGCCGGAGGCAAGAGCCTCGACGCATCCCCGTCCCGGGCAGTTGCCCTGGCAGCGCGGGCCGTCGGCCTCGATCACCACGTGGCCGAGCTCGGCCCCGGCGCCGCTGGAGCCGCGGAAGAGCTCGCCGTCGACGATCAAGCCACCGCCGATCCCGGTTCCGACCGTGATCATCACCGCGTTGCGGGCGCCCTTCGCGGCCCCGTAGAGATGCTCGGCGAGGGCGGCGACGTTGGCGTCGTTGTCGACGAAGACCGGCAGGCCGGTGCGAGCGGAGACGACCTCGCGAATCGGCAGGTTCTGGATCGGCAGGTTGACCGCCGAGATCGCGGTCCCACTCGCGCGGTCGATCGTCGCCGGAATCCCCAGCCCGATCGCCTCGACGCCTGGATTTGCCTCGCGCGCCTCGCCCGTCTCGCGGACCAGCATCTCGATCAGGTCATCCTGGCTGAGGCCGGTCGAGGCCTCGCGGCTCTCCCAGAGAACCTTGGAGTCCGGGTCGAGAACGCCCATCAGCATCTTCGTCCCGCCCAGGTCGACGCCGATCGTTTCAGCCATCAATTTCGCGCTTCACTCACTCGCAAAGGGTCAGATATGGATGCGTCGCTCGCTACCGCGCTCAGGGCTGTCACGAGTGACTCGGGCTGGGCTGGAGGCAGGCGACCGCGGGCATCGGCATGATCCGCGGAGTCTTTCATGGCTAATGATGGCGAGCAGCAGCCCTCGGAATCGCCCGACTACAAGGTCTACCGATCCCGCAGGAGCCTCAAGTCCCGATTGCGGACCCCTGATCTCTCCGGTCTACGGGAGAAGGCGAAGCGATCCTCGAAACGCTCCGACAAGGGCGATCGACCCGGCGAGGACCGCTTTTCCCCCCCGCGTCGCTGGACCGGCAAGCGGGTCGCGAAATGGGTGGGGCTGGCGGCATTGGGCTGGATCGTGCTCAGCTTTCTCGCCTTCGCCGTCTCCGCCCAGCTTCAGACATTCAAGCTCTCCGGCGACGCCAGCTCCGCCCTACACGGCAATCCCTTCCTACTGCCCAGCGCCCAGACGATCCTCGTGATCGGCACCGACGCGCGGCCGCCGGACACGAAAGAACTCGGCGCTGACGGAACCCCCGCGGCGCCCTCGCAGGAGTGCTTCGAACAGCAGGCCCACGGCGATGCCCCACACGGCCAGTGCTCCGACGGCGAATTCCGCGCTGACACCCTGATGCTGATCCGGGCCGGCGGCGGCGCCTTCCGCAAACTCTCGATCCCGCGCGACAGCTTCGCCGAAATCCCCGGCGAGAGCCCGCAGAAAATCAACGCCGCCTATGCCTACGGCGGCGCCGGGCTGCAGATCAGGACGGTCGAGCAGTTCCTCGGGATCAAGATCGACCATGTCGCGATCGTCGACTTCACCGGCTTCGAAAAGCTGATCGACGCGGTCGGCGGCGTCGAAGTCAACGTTCCCCACAAGCTCTGCACCGATATCGCCGGGGGCTCGGGGGGCGGCCAGGGCGGCTTCTCCCTGCGCCTCGGCAAGGGCGAGAACACGCTCAACGGCCAGCAGGCCCTGGTCTATGCCCGCACCCGCGAGCCGAGCGAATGCCCCGGCAAGGGCCGCAGCGCCTACACCCTCGGCTATAGCGACTACGACCGCGCCAAGGCCCAGCAGGAAGTCATCAACGGGATCAAGGACCGCCTCACCGATCCCCTGCGCATCCCCTACAACTTCATCAAGGGCCCGATCATCGGCTGGGACGCGCCGAAAGCATTCGTCAGCGACATGGGCTTCCTGACGATGCCGCAGCTGGTGCTGTCGGCCGGCATCGGCGGCAGCGCGCCGACCGACGTGCTCTGCGCCAAGGGCGAATGCGGCGACGGCGACGGGCCCGACGGCAGCACCGAAGTGCCGGAGTCGGTGCGCCACCGAGCGGTCAGGCGCCTGCTGGGGTAGTGGCTCTCCCGTGGTTGGCGGGGGCCCGTCCCTAGCAACGCCCCCGAATTACGCAAGCTTCAAAGGAAAGGCTCCGTAGAAGCTTCTCTACCTTGGAGGCTCGGCGTGCTGCGAGGCCGATGGCGGGTGGGCCTCTGCGGGGATGTCGCGAAGCGGCGGAAATGCAATCCGGTTCTTGCGCGGCGAAGCCGCGCACTTGGTTCCACCATGCGCTTCGCGCATGGTG
>DATCBF010000021.1:0-8590 GCA_036512025.1 Solirubrobacterales bacterium | reverse complement strand
GAGCCGCCGTTGACGTTGAGCTTGGCGCGGTCGATCGAGCCAAGGGGCTCGTCGCGGCCCAGCTTCTCCTTGCAGAAGGCCGGGTCCTCCCAGGCCGCCAGCGTGCAGAGCACCTGGGCGGCAAAGGCCTCGTGGATCTCGTAGTAGTCGAAGTCCTGCAGTGCCAGGCCGGCACGGTCGAGCATCGTCGGCATCGCGTAGGCGGGGGCCATCAAGAGCCCTTCGCGCTTGTGGACGTGGTCGACGGCCGCCGTCTGGGCCTCGGTGACGTAGGCGAGGATCGGCAGGCCACGCTTCTTCGCCCAGTCCTCGGAGGCGAGCAGCACCGCCGAGGCGCCGTCGCTGAGCGGGGTCGAGTTGGCCGCCGTCATCGTCCCATCCGGCCCGCCGAAGACCGGTTTCAGCTTCGCGAGCTTGGCGATGTCGGAGTCCGGGCGCAGGTTCTGGTCGCGCTCGAGGCCGAGGTAGGGGGTGAGCAGGTCGTCGAAGAAGCCGCGCTCGTAGGCGGCGGCGAGGTTGCGGTGGCTGGTGACGGTGAGCTCGTCCTGCTTAGCCCGGCCGATCTCCCATTCGGTTGCCATGATCGCGCAGTGCTCTCCCATCGAGAGGCCGGTGCGCGGCTCCTCGTTGCGGGGGATGGTGGGGACGATGTGGCCCGGGCGGACGCCGGCGAGGGCCCGCAGCTTGCCGGCGGTCGAGCGCTGGCGGTTGGCCTCCAGCAGTGTCTCGCGCAGCTCTTCGTTGAGCCCGATCGGCGCGTCGGAGGTGGTGTCGGCGCCGCAGGCGATGCCGGAGTCGATCTGGCCGAGCGCGATCTTGTTGGCGACCAGGATCGTCGTCTCCAAGCCGGTGCCGCAGGCCTGCTGGACGTCGTAGGCGGGGGTCTCCGGCGCCAGCCGGGTGCTGAGCACGCTCTCACGGGCGAGGTCGCGGTCGTGAGAGTGCTTGAGCACAGCGCCACCGGCGACCTCGCCGAGGCGCTCGCCCTGCAGGCCGAAGCGATCGACCAGCCCGTCGAGGGCGGCGGTGAGCATGTCCTGGTTGGAGGCGTGGGCGTAGGTGCTGTCGGAGCGCGCGAAGGGGATCCGGTTGCCGCCGACGACGGCGACCCGGCGGGTTTTGCTGTTCATCTGGTCGTGGTTCCTTTTTCGGTGGGCTGAGAAGTGGTGCGCGTCGAGCGGGCCCGCAGGCCGGGCTCGATCGTCGAGATCAGGAGATCGGCGGCGGCATCGGCGCTGAGCGCCTCGGTCCGCAGCCACCAGCGGGCAAGCGCCTCGGCGGCGCCGAGCAGGGCGGTGGAGAGGGCCTCGACTTCGACCCTGGCGCCGCCCCGCCGGCCCTGTGGCAACTGCGCCAGCAGCGAGCCGGAGACGAGCTCGGCGATTCTGCCGCGGTAAGAGGAGACGCGGTCGGCCACCTCACCGCCACGGGGAAGGGTCTCGTCGAAGAGGACGGCCCAGGCGGCGCGATCGCTGTCGAGGAAGGAGAAGAAGGCGCGCATGCCGGCCCCGAGCGCATCGCCGGGGCTGGCGGTCGTGGCGACGGCCTCGGCAACGGTCGCGGTCAGGGCGTCGCCCGAGCGCTCCATGCAGGCGATGTAGAGCTGCTCCTTGTTGCCGAAGTAGTTGTAGAGGAGCGGCTTGGTGACGCCGACCGCAGCCGCGATCTCATCCATCTTCACCGCCGCGTAGCCGCGCTCGGCGAAAAGGCCGTGGGCGACGAGGAGCGTCTGCTCCATGCGGTCGCCGCGGGAGAGGCGGGATCTTGCCGATATTGCAGCCATCGGTGTAAACGTTACCCGAATATAAATTTATATATGCGTAATGTGATCGATGTCACGGGCACGGGCCGGGAACGCGCCTTGCGGCGCGCCCGGTCCGATGGGCCATGCCTTGGGAGAGGTCAGGCCTCGGAGAAGCCGAAACGTTCCTGCAGCCGGCGCAGTGGCGCCGGCGCCCACCAGTTCCACTCGCCGAAGAGGCGCATCAGGGAGGGGACGAGAAGGGCGCGGACGACGGTCGCGTCGAGCATCACGCCGACCGCCATGCCGAGCGCGATCTCTTTCATGAAGAAGACGGAGCTGACGCCGAAGGCGAGGAAGACGACGGCGATCATCAGGGCGGCGGCGGTGATCACGCGCCCGGTGCGGGCGATGCCGATCGCGACCGCGTCTTCGTTGCTGGCGCCGAGGTCGTGCTGCTCTTTGATCCGGGCCATGACCAGCACCGCGTAGTCGGTGGCGAGGCCGAAGATGACGGCGAAGAGGAAGACCAGGCTGGTCACCTCGATCGCGTTCGGCCCGCTGTAGTCGAAGAGGCCGTCGAGCCATCCTTCCTGGAAGGCGAGGACGAGGATGCCGAGCGTCGCCCCCAGGGTCATTGCGTTCATCAACAGCGTCTTCAGCGGCAGGATCACCGAGCCGGTGAGGAGGAAGAGGATGACCAGCGTGGTCAGCGAGATGATCGCGACCAGCAGCGGCAGGTGTTCGATCAGGCTCTGCTTCTGGTCGATGAAGCCGGCGGTGTTGCCGGAGACCAGCGTCTTCGCGCCGGCCGGCGCCGCCAGCGAGCGGATCGCCTTGACCGTGTCCTGGGAAGGGCCGGACAGCGCCGGCCCGGCCAGGGCGAAGTTGGCGAAGGCGACATCTCCCGACGCGCGGGTGAAGGGGGTGCCGCGGACCACGCCTGAGATCGCCAAGGTCTGTCGCCGGAGCCCGGCGAGCCCGGCGTCGCTCGCGTGGCCCTCGACGGTGACCGTGACTGCCTCGTTGAGGTCGCGGGGGTAGTGGGCATCGACGTAGCTGTTGGCTTCGAAGGACGGCTTGCCGGGAGGCACGGCCTGGGCGCTGGGCCCGGTCAGGGTCGTCCAGAGCAGGGGCGCTGCGGCAGCCAACAGCAGCGCCGAGCTGGCGAGGGCGACTCCGACCGGGTGGCGCATGACGCCACGGGCCAGCCGGTACCAGCCACCGGATTCGTCCGAGACCGCCGGGCCGGTGCGAATCGAGAGCGAGTCGATCCTGGTCCCGAGCAGCGACAGCATCGAGGGCACGACGAGGATCGCGAGCACGGCGGAGAGCACGCCGACCGAGGCGCCGGCGACCGCGATCGAGTAGAGGAAGCGCTGGGGCAGGATCACAAGCGCCGCCATTGCTGCGGCAACCGTGAAACCTGAGAAGAGCGCTGTGCGGCCGGCGGTCTTGACGGTGCGGCGGTGAGCCTCGCGCGTCGCCCCGAGATGGGCGATCTCCTCGCGGTAGCGGGAGACCATCAACAAGGCATAGTCGACCGCGAGCCCGAGGCTGAGCCCGGTGGCGATGTTCAGCGCGAAGACCGAGGTGTCGACGAAGGTCGACATGATCCGCAGCACGAGCAGGGTGCCGACGATCGAGATGCCGCCGATCATCAGCGGGATGGCGGCGGCGATGACGCCGCGGAAGACAATCAGCAGCAACAGGGCGAGGACCGGGAAGGCGATCAGCTCGGCCTTGGTCAGGTCGGTTTTGGTCTGATCGTTGACTTCGTTGAAGCTGGGGGCGAAGCCACCCATCGTGACGTCGAGCCGGCTGCGTTCGACCGCCGGCTGGACCTGTTCGGCGGCGATGCCGCCGGCGTTCTCTTCGTCGCCGGTCGAGAGGTTGCCGAGGATCACCAGGGAGCGCCCATCGGCGGCGATCAGCTCGGCGCCGGCGCGACGGTCCCGAAGCGGGTTGACGACCCGGCCGATGTATTCGGCCTTGGCGACGTTGGCGCTGAGGCTCGCCACTTCGCGCCGCACCACGGGGCTGTGGATATCGAGCCGGCCCCCTCCGGGAGCGCGGACGACGAGCACGATCCCCGGGTTGGGGTCATAGCCGAGCGCGCCGGTGAGCAGCGTCTTGGCCTGCTCACTCTCCGAGGAAGGGTCGGTGAAGCCGGCTGCCTTGAGGTGATGCTCGACGTCGTGGCCGAAGGCGACCGCCAGCAGGGCGAAGACGCCGACGAGGCTGAGAACGAGCTTCGGCCGAGCCCAGGTCAGGTTGGCGATCCGGTCCACGGCGCAGGACTGTACCAGAATTCAAAGTGGATGCTTTGGAAATCAAATCGCCCTGTTACGATGGGGAGATGACGCGTCGCGAATATGGCCAGGAGTGCAGCTTTGCCTGTGCGCTGGACCGGATCGGCGAGCGCTGGTCGATGCTTATCGTGCGCGAGCTTTCGCTCGGACCGCTTCGCTTCTCCGACCTGGCCCGGTCCGTGGGCGGCGCCCCGACCGATGTGCTGACCAAGCGCCTGCGCGATCTCGAGGCCGACGGCATCGTCGCCCGCCGCGAGCTCGATCCACCCGCCGTCGCCATCGCCTACGAGCTGACCGGTCTCGGTCGCGAACTTGAGCGACCGATGCTGGAACTCGGCCGCTGGGGCCTCAATTTCCAGGCGCTCGGCGACATCATCGGACTGCCCGCCTCGTCCCTGCCCAACGCCCTCAGGGTGGTTCTCTTCCCGCCGCCCGACCTGAGTATGGCTTTGCAGCTGCACAGCGATGGGCAGGCGTTCGGACTGCGGATCGAGGAAGGCTGGATCGACGCCCGCAGGGGGCTTGTCGACGGCGCCGACCTGACTCTCTCCGGCCCGCCCGCGGCGGTGATGGCGGCGCTCGTGATCGGCGAGGAGGTGGAGGCCGGGATCGAGATAGAGGGCGACCGCGATGCGCTGGAGTCGCTGCGCTCGCTGGTCGTCGTTCCCGAGCGCCTGCGCGAGGAGGCCCTGGTCGAGTTCGGGGTCGAGCCCGTCGCCGCTACTGCTCGTACAGCTTGATCACGCTGACGCTGCCCTCGGGGGCGGCGTCGACGCAGAGGTTGCAGAGGACGCACTCGTCAAGGTTGCCCTCGACCACCTCGACGCCGGCGTCGGTCGCCTTGAAGATGTCGACGGGGCAGACTTCTTCGAGCTTGGCGGCCAGGGCCGCGTCGCTCGCGACCGAGGCGTCGACCTCGACGTTGATGAAGATCGCGCTCATGCGGCGGCTCCCAGCTTTGCCTTGACCGCGTCTGGGATCTCGTCGATCCGCTCGACGACGGGGATGCCGGCGGCTTCGAGGCGGGCGATCTTCTCGGTCGCGGTGTCCTCGACGCCCTCGACGATCGTCCCTGCGTGGCCGAAGCTCATGCCTTTCATCTCCTCGTCGTCCATGAACTTGCCGGCCATGAAGGCGACGATCGGCAGGCGGGAGTTGTTGGCGGCGACCCACTCGGAGAGCTGGGCCTCCATGCGGCCGCCGGGCTCGGTGTAGATGACGATCGCCTTCGTCTCCTCGTCGGCCTCGAAGTAGGGCATCAGCTCGGCGTAGGTGGAGCCGATGATCGCGTCGCCGCCGATCGAGACCGCGGTGGAGACGCCGAGGCCGGCCTGGGTCAGGGAGGAGGAGATCTCGGTCGTCATACCGCCGGAGCGGCTCATGACGCCGACCGGGCCGGGGGCGTAGGCCTTGGCGGCGTCCTTGGCCGGGCCGCCGATCCCGCCCATCTTGCAGACGTTGGGGACGATCAGGCCGAGGCAGTTGGGGCCGATGATGCGGGCCCCGCGCATGTTGGCGAGCTCGACCATCTGGGCGACGTCGCGGCGCGGGATCCGCTCGGTGACGATCACGATCAGCTTGATCCCGTTCTCGATCGCCTCCAGCACCGCGTCCTTGGTGAAGGCGGGGGGGACGGTGACGACGGAGCCGTCGATCGGGGCGCCGTAGTTCTCGACCGCCTGGGCGACGGTGTCGAAGACCGGCACGCCGTGGACCTCGCGGCCCTTGCGGCCGGGGGTGACGCCGCCGACGACCTTGGAGCCGTAGTCGAGGCACTCGCGGGTGAGGTTGACCGCCTCGCGCCCGGTGATGCCCTGGACGATGAAGGTCGTCTCCTTGTTGAGGAGGATGCTCATCGGGCCTCCCCGGGCGACTTTGTGTCGCATACCGGCATAAAAGCGCCATTGCCTTTCATGCGGCAGCTCCCTGGATCTTGGCGACGGCGCGGCCGGCCGCCTCCCACATCGAGACCGAGCGGTCGCAGTACTCGACCCCGTAGCGCTCGAGGATCTTGAAGCCCTCCTCCTCCCAGGCGCCCGGGATGCGGAAGATCGCGATTGTCTCGCCGGGGTCCTTGTCGAGCTCGAGGCAGGCCTTGATCACGCCGCGGGCGACGATGTCGACCCGGGTGTTGGAGACGATCGACATCATCACCGCGATCTTCTCGACCCCGTCCTTCTGCAGGACCTCCTTGGCCAGGCCACAGGCCTTGGCGACGGAGGGGTTGCCGCCGATCTCAGAGTAGTTGGCCGGTTTGCCGCCCTGGCTGCGGACGGCGTCGGTCAGGGTCAGCGAGCCGCCGCCGGCGCCGATCACAAGGCCGAGGTTGCCCTCGAAGCCATGGTCCTTGCCCTGGATCACGCCGCGATGGTCGGCGGCGTCGATCGCGGTCACGTTGCGCTCGAAGTCGGAAGGCTCGTAGGTGTCGCGGGTGTCCTCCTCGGCGATCTGCAGCTGCTTGCGCAGCAGGCCCTTCTGGCGGCCGACCGCCTCGGCCTCCATCTCCATGTGGGCGTCGAGGGCGACGAAGCTGCCGTCGGTCAGCTCGGCCAGCGGGTTGATCTCGGCCAGGGTCATGTCGTTGTCGCGGAAGAGGCGGGCGAGCTTGGCCAGGATCGGCGTCGCCCGGTTGAGCTGGGAGCCGGTCACCCCGGTCGCGGCGATCGTCTGCTTGGCCTCGAAGTCGGAGATCGGGAGAAGGTTGGAGAGGTGTCCGCGGCCGACGTGATCGGGATGGCTCTCGGCCACCTCCTCGATGTCGATCCCGCCCATGTCGCTGAAAAGCATCAGCGGCTGCTTCGCGGTTCCGTCCCAGACGACGCTTGCGTAGTACTCCTGCTTGACCTCGGCTTTGGGATCGACGAGGACGCCGCGCGGCATGTGGCCGTTGATTTCCAGCTTGAGGATGTCCTCGGCATGGGTCGCGGCCTCCTCGGGCGTGTCGGCGAACTTGACGCCGCCGGCCTTCATCCGGCCGCCGCTCAGCACCTGGGACTTGATCACGACCGGCCCGCCGATCTCCGCCGCGGCCGCGCGGGCCTCCTCCGCGGTTGTGCAGAAGCCGTACTTGGTGACCGGAATCCCCGCCAGCTCGACGATTTTCCGTGCCTCGAACTCGTAGAAGCGCATAGCGGCGCGGAACCCTATCCGACGGCTTCGCGCCGTGTATCCAAAGCCCGCCCGGCTGCATTGGGATACTTCCCGCGCAATCGTCCAAGAGGGAGACAGATGAGCTTCTCAGTCCGAGCCGGTGCAGTTGTTGCGATCGTGGTCAGCGGGCTCGCCGTAGCCGGCTGCGGGGAAACCGTGATCGACAGCGCCAAGGCCGAGGGTGCGATCCAGCACAACCTGGAAACCTCTCTTCATGAGAAGATCAGTTCCGTCAGCTGCCCATCCGACCAGAAGGTCGAACCCGGCGCGACATTTACTTGCACCGTGGACTTCACCAACGGCAAACAGGCCACGACGACCTTGAAGATCCGCAACAAGGAAGCCGACGTCAGTCTCGTCGGCATCAAACCGAACAAGTAAAAGAGAGGCGAATGAGCGACTTGACCACGGCCCCCGCGCTGACCACCAACGCCAAACTGCTCGACTGGGTTGGCGAGATTGCGGCACTGACGCAGCCCGACTCCGTGCGCTGGTGCGACGGATCGGCAGATGAGTACGACTCGCTGGCTCAGACCCTGATCGACGCGGGCACTTTCGAGAGCCTCTCCGACGCCAAGCGTCCCAACTCCTACCTCGCCCTCTCCGACCCCGCCGACGTGGCCCGGGTCGAGGACCGCACCTTCATCTGCTCCGAGCAGGAGGCCGACGCCGGCCCCACCAACCACTGGCGCGACCCGGCCGAGATGCGGGAGATGCTGAACGGCCTCTTCAAGGGCTCGATGAAGGGCCGCACGATGTACGTCGTCCCCTTCTCGATGGGCCCGCTTGGCTCGCCGATCGCCCACATCGGCGTCCAGCTCACCGACTCGGCCTACGTCGCCGTCTCGATGCGGATCATGACCCGGATGGGCAAGGCCGCCCTCGACGCGCTCGGCGACGGCGATTTCGTCCCCTGCGTCCACTCGGTCGGGATGCCGCTGGCCGAGGGCGTCGAAGACGTCTCCTGGCCCTGCAACGCCGACAACAAGTACATCGTCCATTACCCCGAGAGCCGCGAAATCTGGTCCTTCGGCTCGGGTTACGGCGGCAACGCGCTGCTCGGCAAGAAGTGCTTCGCGCTGCGGATCGCCTCGGCGATGGCGCGTGACGAGGGCTGGCTCGCCGAGCACATGCTGATTCTCAAACTGACCTCGCCCGAGGGCGCCGTCAAGTACATCACCGGCGCTTTCCCCTCGGCCTGCGGCAAGACCAACCTGGCGATGCTGATCCCGACCCTGCCCGACTGGAAGGTCGAGACGGTCGGCGACGACATCGCCTGGATGAAGTTCGGCGAGGACGGCCGCCTCTACGCGGTCAATCCCGAGGCGGGCTTCTTCGGCGTCGCGCCGAACACGTCGCACAAGACGAACCCGAACGCGATGGACTC
>DATCBF010000020.1:0-6647 GCA_036512025.1 Solirubrobacterales bacterium | reverse complement strand
CGATCGGCGCCACCGTGGTCCCGATCTACCAGACCAACTCGCCGGAGGAGTGCCAGTACGTGCTCGAGAACTCCGACTCCAAGATCGTCATCGTCGAGGACGACGAGCAGCTGCAGAAGATCCGCGAGGTCCGGGCCAACCTGCCGAAGCTCGAGCACGTGGTGCGGATGACCGGCTCCAGCGACGACGCGATCTCCTTCGACGAGCTGATGGCCCGCGGCAGCGCCCGGCCGGAGTCCGAGTGGGAGCAGCGCTGGAGCAGCGTCGAGCCAAGCGACATCTGCACCTTCATCTACACCTCCGGCACCACCGGCCCGCCCAAGGGCTGCGTGATCAGCCACGGCAATTACCGCTCGATGCTCGACATGGTCAACGAGACCAGCGTGATCGAGGACGGGGACCTGACCTACCTCTACCTCCCTCTCGCTCACTCCTTCGCCCTGCTGGTTCAGCTCGGCAGCTTCGACCTCGGCACCACGATCGCCTACTGGGAGCGCGACCCGCTGAAGATCATGCCCAACCTGGCAGAACTGAAGCCCACCTACTTCCCCTCGGTGCCGCGGATCTTCGAGAAGATCTACACCGCCGCGAACAGCGGCATGGAGAAAGAGGGCGGCCTCAAAAAGGCGGTCTTCAACTGGGCGATCGGGGTCGGCGAAAAGATGCGCGAGACCGAACGCGCCGGCCGTCAGCCGGGCTTCCTGCTGAGCAAGAAATACGGGTTCGCCGACAAGAAAGTGCTCTCGCTGATCCGCGGCCTGTTCGGCGGCAAGATCCGCCTCGCGGTCTCCGGCGCGGCGCCGATCAACCCCGACATCCTGCGCTTCTTCGACGCCGCCGGTGTGCTCGTGCTCGAGGGCTGGGGGATGACCGAGACCTCGACCGCGGCGACGATCTCCTCGCCCGACGATTTCAAGGTCGGCACGATCGGCAAACCGTTCCCCGGCTGCGAGGTGAAGATCGCCGAGGACGGCGAGATCCTGGTCAAGGGGCCCAACGTCTTCCAGGGCTACTACAAGAACGAGGAGGCGACCAAAGAGACGATCGTCGACGGCTGGCTCCACACCGGCGACATCGGCGAGATCGACTCCGAGGGCTTCATCACGATCACCGGCCGCAAAAAGGACATCATCATCACCGCCGGCGGCAAGAACATCACCCCCGCCAACCTCGAGGCAGAGATCAAGCAGCACCCGCTCGTCTCCCAGTGCGTGGTGGTCGGGGATCGCCGGCCCTATCTGGTGGCGCTGGTCACCCTCGACCCCGAAGACGCGGTCGCCTACGCCAAGGAGCACGGCCTGCCCGAGGACCCGGCGCAGCTCGCGGGCGACGAAGGCATCCGCAAGTCGATCGAAGCGCACGTCGCCAAAATCAACGAGAAATTCGCCCGCGTCGAGCAGGTCAAGAAGATCGCGATCCTGCCCCATGACCTCTCGCAGGAGACGGGCGAGCTGACGCCGACACTGAAGGTCAAGCGGGCCGTCGTCGCGACCAAGCACGAGCCGGAGATCGAGAAGCTCTACGCGGGTTGAGGTGGTGGGCGGGGAGCCGGGTTGGCCCTCTGGGCGAATTTCGGCGCACGCGCTTCGCGCTTAGCGCCAATGTTTGAGCGCGGCTACGCCGCGCAGAAGACAGATTGACATCGGAGCTAAGGCCGAAGGCCGTGCGACTAAATTCCCGCGGCGCAGGCCGGCATCTCCCCGCACCAACCCTCGAACTAAGACGCTTCGCCACTCTGCCGCAGCAGAACCGACGTCGTCTGCTCAAGCACCCGCCGCCAGGCCGAAGTCTGTCCTGGCTCCTCCTCGGCGGCACGCTCGACGACGCGGCGGACGCGGCGCCCGGAGATTTTGAGGCCGTGGCGTTCGGCGGTCTCTTTGTAGCGCTCGTAGTCCTGGGCCAGGGTCGCGGTGACCGTTTCAAAGCCGTGGCGGGCGATTTTCAGTCGCCGCGAGTAGTCCATGATCGGGGTGCCGAACATCAGCTCGTCGGTGGGATCGGGCTCGATCAGGATGATGTCGACCCCCGGGTATTTCTCCTGCCACATCTGAACCGACTGGTGCAGGCGCCCATGGGCGATCAGCCTGAATACCTGATTGGCGATCGCCGGCATCCCCATGTCGGAGACGCGGCGGGCGCGGTTGCCGAAAACCGTCTGGATCCGCTCCTGGAAGTCGTTGACGTAAGGGACGAGCGGGTTGACGACGACGATGAATTTCGCGCCCTGCTCGACCGCGATGTCGACGTTGGTGGTCGAGCGGATGCCTCCGTCCACCAACTGGCGCCCCTTCAAATCGACCGGCTTGTAGACGATCGGCAGCGCCGTAGAGCACTCGATCGCTTTCGAAATCGGCACGTCGGACCACTTCTCCTCACCGAAGACGATCCGCTCGCAGGTATCGAGGTCGGTCGCGGTCAGGTACAGCTCGCGATCGAGCAGGCGAAAGTCGTTGGCATGGCCGGCCTCGGCCAGCACTCCCGCCACGTAGTCGTTGATGCCGGCGCCCGAGTAGAGGCCGGTCGGCAGGGCCTCGGCGAGGCCGACGCCGACGTCGATCGCCGAGAGCTCGCCGATCCGTGCCAGCGATCGGGCCAACTCCAGGGAACGCAGCGGCAGCGCCGCGGCCTTCTGCAGGAAACCGAGGTAGTTGGGTTTGAGGACCTTGTCGAGGTCGAGGTCCTCGAGCTCGGAGGGAACCTCCTTGTTGAGGACCTGCATCATTTCGTCAGGCGTGAAGCCATTGGCCAGCATCGCGGCGACGAAGGAGCCGGCGCTGGTCCCGACGTAGATGTCGAAGTTGTTGACCGTGCTGTTGACGGCGAGGAGGTCGAGGGCGCGAAGGGCGCCGATCTCATAGACGCCACCGGTAAAGCCGCCGCCGCCGAGGACCAGGGCCGTCTTCGAAGGGCGTTTTCTACCCCTCGCTTTTTTACGGCGAGAGGTGGACTCGAGGTCTACGACCTTGCCCATAGAACGCGATTATCTCAGGCGCGGCGGATCGGGGATGAATGGAGTGGTCGGGCGGTATGGGGAGGGGGCCTGACCGGGTCCGTTCTCGGCCCCCTCCCCATACCGCCTCACGTCCCAGCCGCTACCCTCGGCGGCCTGAGTGTTGGAGCAGATATGAGACGGACACTTGTCCTCGCTGTGGTCTTGCTTGCGCTGCTTGGGATCTTGCCTGCGGCAGCAAGCTCTGCTGGCTTCTGTGCGGGATTGAAGGCTCGGCTGGTGCGTGGGGGTGGATCGTCGAGCGGGTTGTTGGTGATCGATTCGAGCACTGGGCAGGTCGTCTGCCAGCGGGCCGCGAGCACCCAGCGGCCGCTTGCCTCGAATATGAAGCTGTTCACAACCTCCACCGCGTTGAGCAAGCTCGGGCCCGAATACCGGATTCCGACCAAGGTGCTCAGTTCCGGGACGCTTGACTCGAAGGGTGTTCTGCACGGCAGCCTCTACCTGCAGGGCGGCGGCGACCCGACCTTGGGAACACCGGCCTTTTATAACCATTTCCTCGGCGGCCTCGGCACCAACCTGCTCGCCCTGACGCCACAGATCCGCGCCGCCGGGATTCGCTCGATCACCGGCCGCCTCTACGCCGACGACACAATCTTCGACCGGCTGCGCGGAGTCGCGGACTCCGGTTACGCGACCAGCTCCTACATCGGCCCTCTCTCCGGGCTCTCCTTCGACTCCGGTTACAGCAGCGCCGCTGCCGACAGCTTCGCCGCGGACCCCGCCAAGGTCGCGGCGACCACGCTTGCCGCCTCCTTGCGCGGCGCCGGCGTCGGGATTCCCCCGAAGGTGGCGCTGGAAGCGGCGCCCGCCGAAAGCAAGACGATCGCGGTCGTGCGCTCGCCGAGCCTCGACCGCATCGTCAACGAGACCGATGTCGAATCCGACAACTTTTTCGCCGAGACGCTGATCAAGCTGCTCGGGGCCCGGTTCGGCGGCGCCGGCACCACCGCCGCCGGCGCGGCGGTGGTCTCCCTGTTCGCCCGCCAGCACTCATCCGGCGTCCACGCCGTCGACGGCTCGGGGCTGACCCACACCAATCGCGCCTCGCCGTTGCAGGTGGTCAGCCTGCTGCAGTCGATGCGAAACACCGAAGTCGGCGATGACTTCATCCAGGACCTGGCCCTGGCGGGGAGAGAAGGCACCGTCGCCGAACGAATGCACGGCACCGCCGCCGAAGGGCGCTGCCGGACCAAGACCGGCACCCTGACCGGCGTCAGCAACCTCTCGGGCTACTGCTTCAACAGCGACGGCAAGCAGATGGTCTTCTCGATCCTGATGGGCGGGGTCGGCGACCTCAGCCTCGCCCACGCCGAGCAGGACCTGATCGCCGGCGCGATCGCCGCTTACTGAAGCAGGGCCAGCAGACCCGATTCGTCGAGGATCTCGATGCCAAGCTCCGCGGCTTTGGCCAGCTTTGAGCCGGGGCTCTCGCCGGCGACGACGTAGTCGGTTTTCTTCGAGACCGAACTGACCACCTTGCCGCCGGCCGCCTTGACCGCCGCTCCGGCCTCCTCGCGGGTGAGATTTGGCAAGGTCCCCGTAAGGACGAAGGTCTTCCCCTCCAGCGGCCCGCCTGCGGCACGGCGTTCGGAGGCCGCCTGCTCCAGCCTCAAGCCCTTGGCGCGCAGCTTCTCGATCAGCTCCCAGGTGCGCTCGTCGGCCAGGGACTCGGCGATCTGCACGGCCATGATCGGCCCCACCCCCTCGACCTCCTCGATCCGCTCCGGGTCGGCCTCGTGCAGGGCGTCTATCGAGCCGAAGTGGTCGGCCAGCGCCTCCGCGGTCACGTAGCCGACGCCGGGCAGGCCAAGCGCGTAGAGGACCCGCTTGAAGGGGCGGGAGCGGGAGGCGTCGATCGATGCCAGCAGGTTGCGGGTCGAGGTCTCGCCGAAACGGTCGAGCTCGGTCAACCGCTCCTCGCTCAGCTCGTAGATGTCGGCGACGTCGGCGATCAGACCCAATTCGAGGAAACGCAATCCCTGCTTCTCCCCCAGCCCGTCGATGTCCATCGCCCCCTTGCTGACGAAGTGCTTGACGTGCTGGAAGGACTGGCCCGGGCAACCGGATTTGTTGGGGCAGATCGTGAAGACGGCGCCCTCGGGCTTGACCGTCGGGGTGCCGCAGGCCGGGCATTTTTTCGGCGGCTTCGGTTTGCGGGCGCCCTTCTTGCGGCGCTGCACCAGCGGTGAGACGACCTGGGGGATGACGTCGCCGGCGCGCATGATCACGACCTCGTCGCCGACCCGGACGTCCTTGCGGGCCAGGTCCTCCTCGTTGTGGAGGGTCGCCGTCGAGACGGTGACGCCGCCGACGTGAACCGGCTCCAACATCGCGAACGGGACCAGGTGGCCGGTGCGGCCGACGTTCCAGACCACGTCCAGCATCGTCGTCGTGGCCGTCGTCGGCGGGAACTTCCAGGCGATCGCCCAGCGCGGCTCGCGCCCGACCACGCCCAGCTCCCGCCACAGCGCCCGCTCGTCGACCTTGACGACGACGCCGTCGATCTCGTAGTCGAGCTGCTCGCGCCGCTGCTCCCACCAGTGGCAGCACTCGACCACGGACTCGATCCCCAAGTGGTGGGCGGTATCGGGATTGACCTTGAAGCGGCGCTCGCGCAGCCACTCGACCTCGGCCGAGTGGGTATCGAGATCGAGGCCGCGGGTGGCGCCGAGCCCGTAGCACCAGACCGAGAGGGGCCGTTCGGCGGTTATCCTCGGATCGAGCTGGCGGATCGACCCCGCGGCCGAGTTGCGCGGGTTGGCGAAGGTCGCCTCGCCCGCCTCGGCCCGGCGCTCGTTCAGCGCTTTGAAATCGGCGATCGGCAGGTAGACCTCGCCGCGCACTTCGACAAACTCCGGCGCCTTCTCGATCCGCAGCGGTATCGACCCCACCGTGCGCAGGTTCTGGGTCACGTCCTCGCCCACCCGGCCGTTGCCCCGGGTCGCGGCGCGGGCCAGCACGCCGTCTTCGTAGGTGAGCGAGATCGCGAGGCCGTCGATCTTCGGCTCGGTCGTGTAGCTGAACTCCGAGGCGGCGATGTCAAGCCGTTTCAGGTGATTGCGCAGGCGGGTCTCCCAGGCGCGCAGCTCCTCCTCGTTGCGGGCGTTGGCGAGGGAGAGCATCGACTCGGCGTGCTCGATCTGGCCGAAGCGATCGAGCGGAGGCGCGCCGACACGCTGCGTCGGCGAGTCGGGGGTGCGGAGCTCCGGGTGCTCGGCCTCGATCTCCCTCAGCTCGTTGAGAAGAGCGTCGTACTCGTCATCTCCGACCGTGGGGTCGTCGAGCACGTAGTAGCGATGGTTGTGCTCGTCGAGCTGACGCCGCAGCTCGCTCGCCCGGTCCTGGGGCTCGGAAGCGCTCAAGCCGCCTCGGCGCTGGCTGCCAGCATCTCCTCGAACCCCCAGCCGCGCAGCCGCTCGAGGCCGCCGTGGTCGGTCAGGTCGAAATGGATCGGGGTGACCGAGATCCTGCCGTTGGCCACCGCGTAGAGATCTGTCCCCTCGATCTCCTCATAGCCGGGCTGCCAACCGTAGATCTCGTAGCGGCGCCGGCCCCCATCGGTCTCGTCGACCAGCTTCAGCTCGTCGTTGTAGATCCGCTTGCCAAGCTTCGTCACCTCGACCCCTGTTGGCTC
>DATCBF010000019.1:0-3539 GCA_036512025.1 Solirubrobacterales bacterium | reverse complement strand
TCACGTCGAAGACGTGGCCGTTGTCGCATTTGTACTCATAGATAGGCACGGGATGCGGGATTATCGCAGCCAGTACGGTTCCGGCATGGCCACCACAGAGCAGGAGACGCGCCCGGACGAGGTCTCGATGGAGGAGATCGTGGCGCTGTGCAAGCGGCGCGGCTTCGTCTTCCCCTCCTCGGAGATCTATGGCGGCCTGGGCTCGACCTATGACTACGGCCACTACGGCGTCCTGCTCAAGAACAACGTCAAGGGCGAGTGGTGGCGGGCGATGCTGCAGGAGCGCGACGACATCGTCGCCCTCGACTCCGCGATCCTCCAGCACCCCAAAGTCTGGGAGGCCTCGGGCCACCTCGCGGGTTTCACCGACCCGCTGGTCCAGTGCCTCGGCAAGTGCAAGAAGCGCTGGCGCGAGGACCATCTGCGCGAGGCGATCGAAGCCGACGGCGGCGACCCGACCGCGGAGCTGCGCTGCCCGCAGTGCGGCGGCGAACTCTCCGAGCCGCGCCAGTTCAACCTCATGTTCGAGACCCATGTCGGCCCGGTTGCCGGCGAGGGCTCGGAGGTTTACCTGCGGCCGGAGACGGCGCAGGGCATCTTCATCAACTTCAAGAATGTGCTCAGCTTCGCCCGCAAGAAGCCGCCCTTCGGGATCGCCCAGATCGGGAAGTCGTTCCGCAACGAGATCACCCCCGGCAACTTCATCTTCCGCACCCGTGAGTTCGAACAGATGGAGATGGAGTTCTTCGTCCCGCCCGATGAAGCCGAGCGCTGGTACCGGAGCTGGATCTCCGAGCGCGAGGGCTGGTACACCGGCCTCGGCATCCGTCCTGATCACCTCCGCATCCGCCCCCACGACGCCGACGAGCTCTCGCATTACTCATCTGGCACCAGCGACGTCGAGTACCTCTTCCCGATCGGCTGGTCAGAGCTTGAGGGGATCGCCAACCGCGGCGACTTCGACCTCACCCAGCACGCCAAGTTCAGCGGCGAGAAGCTCGAGTACTTCGACCAGCAGACCAAAGAGCGCTACGTCCCGCACGTGATCGAGCCGGCGGCGGGAGCAGACCGCGCCACCCTCGCCTTCCTGGTCGATGCCTACGACGTCGAGGAGGTCGAGGGCCGCACCCGCACCGTCCTGCGCCTGCACCCGCGCCTGGCGCCGGTCAAGGTCGCCGTCCTCCCCCTCCTCTCCAAGGAGGGCATGCCGGAGAAGGCCCGCGATCTCTTCAAGGAGATCCGCCGCAAGCTCCCGGCCGAGTTCGACGAGGGCGGCTCGATCGGCAAGCGCTATCGCCGCCAGGACGAGATCGGCACCCCCTGGGGCATAACCGTCGACCATCAGACGATGGAAGACGACACCGTCACCCTCCGCGACCGCGACACCCTTGAGCAGGCGCGGGTCCCGATCGAGGGCCTGGCGGACGAGCTGGCAGGACGGCTGGATCGGCCCTGGCGCAGCCCGAAGCTGGGCTGAGCTCGATCTCGGCAGGCCCCTCCGTGGCGGGGTAGGCTCACCATTCCCGACCGACTGGCGAATGGAGACCATGGCCTACGAGATGAAAATCCGCGGAACCGAGCACGAGGTGAAGATCCGCAGCCCATGGGCCGTCGCCCTGTTGCCGTTCATCACCCTCGGCATCTACAACCTGGTCTGGTGGTACAAGATCAACAAGGAGCTGAAGGCCTACGGCGAAGCGAAGGGCTATGACCTCGGTCAGAACCCGACCAACTCGCTGCTTGCCCTCTTCCCCGGCGGCATCATCGTCGTGCCGGCCCTGATCACCCTCTGGCGCGGCACGAAGAGGGTCCAGGGCGCTTCGAAGCTGGCCGGCAAGGAGGCGCTCAACGGCTGGATCGCCTTGCTGCTCTACCTCTTCATCGCTCCCGGCCTCTGGGCCTACCTTCAGGTCTCGCTGAATCACGTCTGGGAGACGGAGGCCGAGGCGCTGCCGGGCCGGCCGGCCCCTCCTCCGGCGTCAGACGACCTGCCGCCGCGGATGCCCACGGCCTAGTCGCCAGCCATAAAGCGCTCGACCTCGACGGCATCGACCTCGAGCGCTGCCGCTGCCTTCTTCGTGACTTTGCCGAGATGCTCGATCGCGACCTTTCCCTTGGCGAGCTTCCAGGTTGCCACGGCCCGACCGTCGACCATGGCGAAGGGGCGGAAGATGCCGTTGATCGTGACCAGGTGGGTGTGGGGGCCGAGGATCGGCTCGCGGGATTTCCAGCCGAGCAGGACGGGGTCAAAGGCGCCGAGGAGCCTCGGGAGTGGAAAGTCACCAGCCTCCGGAGGACGGCCAGCGAGGTTGACCAGGCCGTCCTCGCGCTCTTCCAACTCCGAAGAGATCGCCTCCAGCCCGGCACGCACATCGCGCAATGGCAAACCCGCCCACTTCGCCAGGTCCCGGTCGTCCGCGGGGCCGTGGCCGACGAGGTAGCGGCGGGCCAGCTCGGCGAGCGCTTTGTCGCGATCGACTTTCTTTGCTGGCTCAAGCCAATCCTGGACCAGGACGTAAGCCTGCTGCTTGCCGACCATCGGCCCGCGGACAGCGATCCCCCTGAGGCAGGTCAGCATCAGTAGGTGAACGAGGGCCTGTCCCTCGGTGCGCACACCGGCGGAGTCGAGGCGCTCACGCAGTTGCAGGCGGGTTAGGGGACCCCCGGCGGCCAGCGCTTCCACGATAACCGCCACCCCACGCTCGGCCTCCTCCGGCGTCACGCCCTCCTCCCCCAACCGACGCGCGTTGCCGCTGAGCAACGGCGGTGTGGTCAGCGCCTGCAGCCACGGGTAGTCCTCGCTGCGGACAAGGTGCAGGGTGCCTCGATTGAGCCAGGTGATGAGAAGGGAGCGGTCCTCGGTCAGCGCCCGGTCGACGTCGGCGACAGTGAGGCCGGTAGTGCGAGCGCGAATCGCGAGGCGGGCGCCGCGAGGGTCCTGTCCCTGGATCGCCAGCAGGCGCTCGGCGACCGCGACCGGCGTTGACGATGGCGGACCGGAAAGCGCCTGGGCCGTGAGGCGTTCAGCCTGCGCCGAGCGCCTCACATCGCGATGGGATCAGACACCATGGAGAAGAGCGGCCGCGACAACGCTGGCGATGATTCCTGCGGTCATTCGAAGCATCAGTGACCGCAGGGCATCGATCTCGCCGCGCACATTGGCGAACCCGGTATGCATCTCGCCTCGAAGATCACGGATGTCGCGGTCAACGCGATCAAACCCAGCATCCATCCGCTGCGACAGATCATCCAGTCGCTCATCTGTCCAGACCACTCTGTCCATTGGCTGAGGATAGCCGCCCCCGTCTCCCGACATATGACGCTTCAGTAGAAACTTGTTGTCTACTTCCACGCAAAAGGCGCACGTGCGCCTGACAGCGCGACGAGGTTGGCGTAGGGCGTCGCTATTTGACGCCGAGCAAGTCGATCACAAACACCAGGGTGGCGTTCGGAGCGATCGCAGGCGGGGCGCCCGCGGCGCCGTAGGCGAGGCCGGGTGGAATGATCAGCTCGCGGCGGCCGCCGACCTTCATGCCTTG
>DATCBF010000018.1:0-5708 GCA_036512025.1 Solirubrobacterales bacterium | reverse complement strand
ACCATCGTCAACCTGCCCTTCGGGCCGAAGGGCGCATTAGCGTGCAGCTTCATCCGGTGTCCTCCTTGTTGCTGGGTGTCTCGACAACCCCAGCCTTCAAGGAGGCCCGGATGAACAACGTGGCTAGGAACTACACCTAGGCGGCGACCGGCTCGCGCCGCTTGCCAGGCCGCTTGGCCTTGGCGGGCTCGACCATCTCGGCCAGGAAGACGCCGGTGTAGGAGCCCTCGACCGCGGCCACCTCCTCGGGGGTGCCGGTCGCGACCACCTCTCCTCCCTCTTCCCCGCCCTCGGGGCCGAGGTCGATGAGGCGGTCGGCCGTCTTGATCACGTCGAGGTTGTGCTCGATCACGACCACCGAGTTGCCGGCGTCGACGAGGCGGCCGAGCACGTCGAGCAGGCGCTGGACATCGGCGAAGTGCAGGCCGGTGGTCGGCTCGTCGAGGATGTAGAGGGTGTCGCCGGTCGCGACCTTGGAGAGCTCGGTGGCGAGCTTGATCCGCTGCGCCTCACCGCCGGAAAGAGTCGTCGCCGGCTGTCCGAGGCGGATGTAATCAAGGCCGACGTCGTGCAGGGTGCGTAGGCGACGGGCGATCTTCGGCACGTTCTCGAAGAACTCGACCGCCTCCTCGACCGACATCTCCAGCACGTCGCCGATGTTCTTGCCCTTGAAGCGGACCTCGAGCGTCTCGCGGTTGTAGCGCTTGCCGCCGCACTGCTCGCAGGGCACGTAGACGTCGGGCAGGAAGTGCATCTCGATCTTGATCTGGCCGTCGCCTTTGCAGACCTCGCAGCGGCCGCCCTTGACGTTAAAGCTGAAGCGCCCCGGCTTGTAGCCGCGTGCCCGCGCCTCCTGGGTCTGGGTGAAGAGCTGGCGGATGTGGTCGAAGATGCCGGTGTAGGTGGCCGGATTGGAGCGCGGCGTGCGGCCGATCGGTGACTGGTTGATGTTGATGATCTTGTCGATCTGGCTGAGGCCGTCGATCCCGTCGTGTGCGCCCGGGCGCAGTTTCGCCTGGTGCAGGCGATTGGCGACCGCGTGGTGCAGGGTCTCGTTGACCAGGGTCGACTTGCCCGAGCCCGAGACTCCGGTCACGCAGCAGAAGACACCGAGCGGAATCGCGACGTCGATCTCCTTCAGGTTGTGTTCGCGGGCGCCGCGCACGAGCAGGGCGCCGGCCGGCTCCCGCCGCGTCTCCGGCACCTCGATCCGGCGCTTGCCGGAGAGGTACTGGCCGGTCAGCGAGGCCGGGTCCTTGGCGACCTGGGCGGGCGTGCCCTCAGAGATCACATGGCCGCCGTGTTCGCCGGCCCCGGGCCCGAGGTCGACAAGGTGGTCGGCGGCCATCATCGTGCCCTCGTCGTGCTCGACCACGATCACCGTATTGCCGAGGTCGCGGAGGCGGTCGAGCGTGCCGATCAGCTTCTCGTTGTCGCGCTGGTGGAGGCCGATCGAGGGCTCATCGAGCACGTACATGACGCCGACCAGGCTGGAGCCGATCTGGGTGGCAAGGCGAATCCGCTGCGCCTCGCCGCCGGAGAGCGAGCGGGCCGAGCGCGAGAGCGAGAGATAGCCGATGCCGACGTTCTCGAGGAAGGCGAGGCGCTCGGAGATCTCGCGCACGATCAGGCGCGCGATCGCCCGCTCGGTCTTGGTCATGTCCAGCGATCCGATCCACTCGGCGGCGGCGCGAGCCGACATCGCGCTGTAGTCGGCGATGCTGACGCCGCCGATCTTGACCGCGAGACTCTCCGGGCGGAGACGGGCGCCGTCGCACTGCGGGCAGGGCTGCTCGGCCATGTAGCCCTCGATCCGCTCGCGGTTGGTCTCGGAGTCGGTCTCCTCATAGCGGCGCTGCAGGTGATTGAGAATCCCTTCGAAACGAACGTTGTAAGAGCGCTTGCGGCCATAGCGGTTGGTGTAGCTGACCCGGTGGCGTTCCTCGCCGGTGCCGTGGAGGAAAACCTCGCGCTCGGATTTCTTCAGCTTCGCCCAGGGCTTGTCGACATCGATGCCGCGCTCCTCGCAGATCGCGGCGATCAGCCGTCGCCAGTAGGCGGTGACGCCACGATTCCACGGCTGCAGCGCCCCCTCGGCCAGCGAGAGCGTCGGGTCGGGGACAACCAGCTCGGGATCTATCACCCGCTGGAAGCCGAGCCCGTGGCAGCGCTCGCAGGCGCCGTGGGGCGAGTTGAAGGAGAAGATCCGCGGCTCCAGCTCGGGGATCGAGGTGCCGCAGTTGAGGCAGGCGAACTGCTCGCTGAAGAGCAGCGGCTCCGGCGTCGACTTTCCCTCGCCGACGAACTCGACCTCGACCAGGCCCGCCGCCAGCCCGGCTGCCGCCTCGACCGACTCCGAGAGCCGCCGACGCAGATCGGGCTTCATCACCAGCCGATCGACCACGATCGAGACGTCGTGTTTGTACTTCTTGTCGAGGACGATCTCCTCGTCGAGGCGGCGCAGCTCGCCGTCGATCTTGGCCCGCGAGTAGCCCTCGAGCCGCATCTGCTCCAGCAATTTCCCGTACTCGCCTTTGCGCCCCCGCACCACAGGCGCCATCACCATGAATTTGGCCCCGTCGTCAAGCGTCATCAAGCGGTCGATGATCTGCTCCTGCGTCTGCCCGGTGATCTCCTCGCCGCAGGTGGGGCAGTGCGGGACGCCGATCCGCGCCCAGAGCAGACGCAGGTAGTCGTAGATCTCGGTCACCGTGCCGACAGTCGAGCGCGGGTTGCGTGAGGTCGTCTTCTGGTCGATCGAGATCGCCGGCGAAAGCCCCTCGATCGAGTCGACGTCGGGCTTCTCCATCAGGCCGAGGAACTGGCGCGCATAAGCGGAGAGCGACTCGACGTAGCGGCGCTGGCCCTCGGCGTAGATCGTGTCGAAGGCCAGACTCGACTTGCCCGAGCCGGAGAGCCCGGTGATCACGATCAGGGCGTCCCGGGGCAGTTCCACATCGATGCCCTTGAGGTTGTGCTCGCGGGCACCGGAGATGACGATTCGGTCAGAGGCAGGCACTACCGAGCGATTCTACGCACCCGAACAGATGTTCCCCGGGGGAGAATCCAAGCGCGCTTGCACTTTGTCTCTCTATGCGCGACAAAACGCGAACGCACCATGCCGTCGCCGAGCTGGCCGCGGCCCAGCACGGTGTGGTTTCGGGACGACAGCTCGGCGAGCTCGGCTTCTCGAGGGCCACGGCCTCACGTGAAGCGACAGCCGGCCGCCTGCATCGGATCCATCGCGGCGTCTACGCGGTCGGGCATCCGACCCTTTCACCACACGGCCGCTGCCTGGCGGCGGTGCTTGCATGCGGAGAGGGCGCCCTGCTCAGCCACTCCTCGGCGGCGTGGCTCTGGGGTCTGACACCGCACTGCTACCGGATCGTCGACGTGACGGCGAGGGCGGGGAAACACGCCAGGCCGACAATTCGCACCCACAGCACCAAGGCACTGGAGTCTGTAGACAGAGCCACCGCAGAGCAAATACCCGTCACCGCCGTTCCCCACACGCTTCTGGACCTGGCTGCGACGAGCCGGCACCGGTCGCTTGGACGAGCCTTGGCGCGAGCCGAGCGCCTCGGCCTGCTCGACCTGATGGCGCTCGAGGACCTGCTTCGCCGGAACACGGGCCGACAGGGCGTGAGCAGGCTGCGGCGCGCGCTTGTCATCTATCGCGTTCCGGCCTTTACCCGCTCCGGACTCGAGCGACGCTTCATGGAGGTCGCAAGGAGGGCCGGCCTGCCACGGCCGTCGATGAATCTCTTCGTCGCGGGCTACGAGCTCGACGCCTATTGGCCCCGCGAGCGGTTCGCGGTCGAACTGGACAGCTACGAGTACCACGGCGGCCATGCCTCCTTCGAGCGGGATCGCGTGCGTCAAGAGGATCTGAAGCTGGCGGGAATCGAGATGACCCGGATCACAGCCGGCCGCATCGAACGCGAACCCACGGCCGTCACCCAGCGCCTGCGACAGCTCCTGGCGCAGCGGCGCCAGGAGCTGGGCATCGCGACTCGGTGAGTTCGTGGTTTGTCTCGCGTGGCGCAACAAACCACGAACTCACCGAGAGCATCCGGCTCGAGTCGCTTGCACACGGCGCAGCGAGGGCGTACGGTCTTGGTCAGGCAGGGTCACCCCCAGTCAAGGAGGAATCATGTCGAACGTCGACACCGCCAAGTCCGCCTACGAGGCCTTTGGCCGCGGTGATCTGGCCAGCCTGCAGAACTCATTCGCCGAGGACGGCGTCTGGGTCACGTCGGACGAGCTGCCGCTCGGAGGAGAGGTCCGCGGCCGCGATCAGATCATGGCGAACTTCGCTCAGATCCCCAACTACTGGACGTCGTTCAGTGTCGAGCCGGAGGAGTTCATCGACGCCGGCGAGTACGTGGTGATCCGGGGCACCCAGCGCGCTGCCAACGACAAAGGCAGCTTCGAGTCCCCGTTCGCGCACCTGATGAAGTTCGAGGACGGCAAGGTGGTGCGAGGAGAGTTCTACTCCGACAGCGCCAAGGCGGTGAAGCTCCTGGCGTAGGCCGACCTCTATGCCCCGGCCGTCATCCCGTCGAGGTCGCGGCGCAGCTCCCTGAGCTCGTCGCGGATGCGGCCCGCCTCCTCGAAGCGGAGGTCCTCGGCGGCGGCGAGCATCTCCTCCTCGAGGGTGACGATCGTGCGCTCGAGCTCCTCGGGGCCGGCGAAGTCGGCTGAGCGCTTGCCGCGGCGTTTGCGCGGCGCCCGGTCCTCCATCGCCAGAAACGAGCTCATCTCGGAGATGCCCTTGCGGACCGTCTCCGGGGTGATCCCGTGCTCGATGTTGTAGGCGAGCTGGATCGCGCGACGGCGGTCGGTCTCGCCGATCGCGGCGCGCATCGAGTCGGTTTCGCGGTCGGCGTACATCAGCACCCGCCCGTCGACGTTGCGGGCGGCGCGGCCGATCGTCTGCACCAGGCTGGTCTCGCCACGCAGGAAGCCCTCCTTGTCGGCGTCGAGGATCGCTACCAGGGAGACCTCGGGCAGGTCCAGCCCCTCGCGCAGCAGGTTGACGCCGACGAGGACGTCGTACTCGCCGAGCCGCAGGTCGCGGATGATCTGGATCCGTTCCAGGGTGTCGACCTCGGAGTGCAGGTAGCGGACCTTGATCCCGTACTCGAGCAGGTACCCGGTCAGGTCCTCGGCCATCTTCTTCGTCAGCGTCGTCACCAGCACCCGGTCGCCGGCGTCGGCGCGGGCTTTGATCTCGTTCATCAGGTCGTCGATCTGGTTCCTGGTCTCGCGCACCTCGATCGCCGGGTCGACGATCCCGGTCGGGCGCACGATCTGCTCGACGGTGCGGCTCGCTTCGGCCCGCTCGAACGGCCCCGGCGTCGCCGAGACCATCACCAGCCGCGGCACCCTTTCCAGGAACTCCTCGAACTTGAGCGGCCGGTTGTCGATCGCCGAGGGCAGCCGGAAGCCGTAGTCGACCAGCGTTTCCTTGCGCGAGCGGTCGCCCTGGTACATGCCGCCGATCTGGGGGATCGTCTGGTGGGACTCGTCGACGAAGACGACGAAGTCGTCGGGGAAGTAGTCGATCAGGGTGTGCGGCGGGCTGCCCTCGGGACGGCCGTCGAGGATCCGCGAGTAGTTCTCGATCCCCGAGGTGAAGCCGATCTCCTTCAGCATCTCGATGTCGTAGGCGGTGCGCTGGCGCAGCCGGTGCGCCTCCAGCTGCT
>DATCBF010000017.1:0-4843 GCA_036512025.1 Solirubrobacterales bacterium | reverse complement strand
CGCGGGAGGGGTCGAGGACGACGGTCTTCGGCTCCAGCACGTCGAAGAACCCGTACTTGCTGATCAGCATGAACAGCGCCGAGCCGAGCCCGACCAGGGTGTAGGTGCGCAGGCCGGCGGCTTTCTGGCGCTGCTCGCGCTCAAGCCCGATCGCGGCGGAGAGCGCCAGGGCCAGAGCCAGGCGCCAGATCAGGTCCCATTCGCTGGTCATCCCTATTCTCTATCAAATCAGTCAACAACGATGCGGGCCCGGTGGGCCGGCGAGCGCTCCGTGCCTCGCCCGGGGGGGGCTAAGCCTGAACGACGGGAAGTGGCGTGCCGCTGACGGGCGGCAGTTCGGCGCTGGGTGGCGCCGACTGGAACACCGGCAGCTCCTGCGGCGTCATCGCGACGATGCCGCGGGCGGCCTGGCGGATCGCCTGCGAGGCGGGGGCGTCGGGCTCGGCGGTAACCAGTGGGATGCCGCTGTCGGCGTGCTCGCGCAGCGCCTCTGAGAGCGGGACCTTGCCGAGCATCGGGATGTCGAGCTCGTCGGCGAGCAGCTGGCCGCCGCCCTCGCCGAAGATCGTGAAGCGCTCGCCCTCGGGGGTCGTGAAGCCCGACATGTTCTCGATCACGCCGAGTAGCTCGAGGTCGAATTTGGTCGCCATATCGGCGCCGCGACGGGCAACCGACTGCGCCGCGGGCTGCGGTGTGGTGACGACCAGGAACTTGGCCTGGGGGAGGAGCTGGGCCAGTGTCATCGAGACGTCGCCGGTGCCGGGGGGCAGGTCGAGCAGCAGGTACTCGAGCTCGCCCCAGGCGACATCCTCGAGGAACTGCTGGATCGCCTTGTGCAGCATCGGGCCGCGCCAGACGACGGCCGCGTTCTCCTCGACGAAGAAGCCGATCGACATCACTTTGACCCCGCCCGCGGCCTCCAGCGGCAGGATCTTGCGCTCGCCGTTGACTTCGGGTTTGCTGTTGACGCCGAGCATGCGGGGGATCGAGTAGCCGTAGACATCGCAGTCGAGGGCGCCGGCGCTGTGGCCTTCGGCGGCCAGGGCCGCGGCCAGGTTGGCGGTCATCGTCGACTTGCCGACGCCGCCCTTGCCCGAGGAGACACAGATCACGTTTTTGACCTGGGCCAGCGCTCCCTGCGGCAGCTTGCCGCGGCCGAGCGTCTGCTGCAGCGTCCCTTTCTCCTCGTCGGAGAGGACGTCGAAGCCGACGCCGACCTCGGTCACCCCCTCCAGCTCGGAGACGGTTTTGGCGACAGCCTGTTCGAAGTGGGAGCGGATCGGGCAGCCGGCCGTCGTCAGCGAGACGATGACCTCGACCCGGCCGCTGTCGTGGACCTCGATCGAGCGCACCATGCCGAGCTCGACGATCGAGCGGCGCAGCTCCGGGTCGATGACGACGCGCAGCTTCTCGGTGATCTGATCCTGGGTCGGGAGGGCCATGACAGCCATTCTCGCAAAGGGGAGTCCCGGGCAGCCGCCGGGGTCGATTCGCCAGAAGGAGGGGAGAGTTTTCGCCGCCGTGCCCTTAGTGCTCCAAATGCGGACGAGCGAAAGGGAGCGGATGACTGGGACACGCGGCGGATTGGGCCGGATGGTGGCGATGGGCGTCGCGCTGGCGCTGGCGCTGTTGCTGCTGGGAGCGCGCGAGGCCACGGCGGGCAAGTACGCGGTTGCCCAGTGCGGCTGGTACGTCGGCGCCGACGCGAGCTGGGCCGACACCACCGGCGGAGCGAAGTTCAGGCCCGACGCCTACTGCGTGCCGCCGGGCGGCGGCGATCCCTTCGACGGCTCCCACCTCAAGAGCTTCACTCGCGACGGCGCGGCGACCGCCTCCGGCACCCGCTTCGGCCGCTGGCGCTGGACCGCGCCGGCAGGGACAGGGATCACCCAGGTGAGGGGGACCTGGTGGCACACGCTTCACGACGGCTTCGAGCAGCGGCTCGGGGTCGATCCGGGCAACGGGGGCTTCGAAGTCTTCGGCGATGCCACCGCCACCGACGTCACTCCCCGTGACTTCGTCGCCGGCTTCGCCGCTCCGAAGGCGGCCTTCGAAGACCGGTTGCTCTGCGCCAAAGCCGAAAGCAAGTCCTGCAGCCTCGATCCCGGGTCTTGGTCGGCGCTGCGAGCGTTGACGATCACGGTCGAGGACGACGGCGCGCCCTCGGCGGCGATCGGCGATGAACTGACCTGGGGCGGCTGGAGGCGCGGCACACAGTCGCTCGCGTTCTGGGGCTCCGACCTCGGCTCGGGCGTCCGTTTCAGCGAAACAGGTCTTGACGGCGCCCGCGTCGGACTGACCGAGCACGCCTGCGCCAAGGCCTCGATCGGCGGCGAGTGGCGGGCGACCCAGATGCTCCCCTGCTTGACCAGCGTCTCCGGAACGCAGGCGATCCCCACCACGAGCTTCAGCGACGGGCCCCACACCCTCACTCACTGCGCCACCGACTTCGCCGGCAACGTCGGTTGCGCGACGGCGAGGACGGTGCTGATCGACAACAACCCGCCCGCCCATCCTCGCAATCTCGTCCTGGCTGGAGGCGAAGGCTGGCGCCGCGCCAACGACTTCGACCTGGGCTGGGCCAATCCCGACCAGGGCGTCGCCAGCCCGATCGCCGGCGCCTCCTGGCGGATCGTCGGCCCGGCCGGCTTCGACAGCGGAGTCAGGTTTTCGCCGGGGCGTGAGCTGACGGCCCTGAGCGATTTGATGCTGCCTGCTCCCGGCGCCTACACGCTGCAGGTCTGGTTGCGCGACGAAGCCGGTAACGAAGCGCCCCCCTCGGCGCTCTCGGTGCCGCTGCGGCTGGACAACGTCGCGCCGGGCGTCGCCTTCGCGGTGGATCCCGATTCCGGCTCCAGCCCGCCGGATCAGATTCAGGCTGACATCACCGATGTCCACTCCGGCCCGGCCGGCGGGGCGATCTTCCTGCGCCGGCTCGGCGCCGAAGAGTGGACCGAACTGGTGACGAAATACGTGCCGGGCAACGCGGCGGGGGTGGGACACCTCGTTGCTCTCGTTCCCGACAATCTCGGCTTCGGCACCTACCTGTTCCGCGCCGATGCGGCCGATGCCGCCGGCAATACCGCCTCGACCACCCGCCGTGCCGACGGAACCGAGATGGCGATCCGCAAGACGCCGGCTCCGCCGGTCGTGAAACCGGCGGAGCCGGCAAAGGCGAAGACGAGGATCTTCGCCCGGCTGCGCCGGGGTCGCAGCTTCGGCTCCGAGCTGACCGTCCCCTTCGGAGTCGACACCGTGCTCAACGGCCGCCTGGTTCGCGCCGACGGCTCCGGGCTTGCCGGTCGCAAGCTGCGCGTCGTCTCACGACCGTCGCATGGAGCGCTCGTCCCAACCCGCGTCGACGCGGTGAGCAGCGGGCCGCGCGGCGGCTTCAGCCTCGATCTCGGCGCCGGGCCGTCACGCCGCGTCACCGTCAGCTACCCCGGCGACGCCGGGCTCGAGGCATCGCGTCGTCCGTCTCTCGCCCTGCGGGTTCGCGGCGGCATCGGCCTCCATGCCTCGCCGCTGCGGCTCCACGTCGGCCAGGCGCTGCGCCTCGGCGGCAGGGTCAGCACGCTCGGCGCCCCGGTGCCGCGTCGGGGCAAGCTGGTCGCGATCCAGTACTTCGAGACGGCGACCCGGCGCTGGCGCCCGGTTCTCGTCACGCGCAGCGATCACGATGGCCGCTTCCATGCCCACTATCGCTTCCGCTACATCACCGGCGCCGCTTCGATCCGCCTTCGCGCCACCGCTCTCTCCGAGGACGGTTGGCCCTACGCGCCGGGGGCCTCGCGCCCGGTGACGGTCCGGGTTACGGGCTGAGCGCCGGCTTCGATGCGCGCGTCGGCCGCCACCGCGCCTGACCGCGCCGGCGGATTGCCGGCGCGGTCCCGTTGCGTCTTCCTGGGCGCTGTCTATTTACCGGTCGCCCCCGTTGCGCCGGTCGCCCCGGTCGCCCCGGTGGTGGCGGTCGTTTCGGGAGCCTGGGGGTAGGCCTGGACCGAGAGGTTCCAGTTCGTCAGCGTGAAGGCCACTTTGGCGGCGCCGGCGTACTGGATGGCGACCGTGTGGCCGCCTTTGCCCAGGACGGTCGTCTGGGAGATCGTGTGGATCAGAGCCACCGGTTTCGGAGAGGCAAGGGTCGCCGGGGCGAAGTTGACCTTTCCTGTCGTCTGGCCGTCGACCAGGATCTGGACCGGGCAGGCGAGGTCGGGCGTTGCCGTCGATGCGGTGCAGGTCGCCGAGCCGGAGAAGGTGATCACCGCCGGAGCGATGCCCTTGGTCGAGAACGAGGTGAACGCGGTCGGGATGTAGCCCGCCGTCGTCGCCGAGATCGGGCCGAAGGGCGCCGTGCCTGCCGCGATCGCCGCTATCGGCTGCAACGGGGCGTCGATCTTCTTAACGAAGGTGTTCGACGCGACTTTTTTCTTCAGGTAGAGCGTCGACGCCTTCTTATTGGTGACGTAGACATGCGCCGCCCTCTGGCTGGTGAGGAAGGAGCTTGCCAGCGACGGCGTCACGGCCACCGCGGCGGCGATCACCGCCGCCAGCGCGATCACCGTCGCTGCGCGGGGTGTGGACAGTCTTCTCTTGAGCAATGGAACCTCCATGTCGGGGCCGCCGGGCAGCCTTTCTTTACTAAGAAGGTCAATAAGCTACAGAAGCTGATAGCCTGATGTCGAGTTAGAAGCTCAACAAAGTCGTCTACCCTTAACCCGGCAAGGAAAGGAACCTCGATGAAGATCAAGACCCTCGCCATAACGGCGCTGGCCCTCCTCGGGCTTGCCCTGCCGGCTTCAGCCGGCGCGCAGACCCTGATCGGGTCCGGATCGGTTGCGGCGCA
>DATCBF010000016.1:0-2514 GCA_036512025.1 Solirubrobacterales bacterium | reverse complement strand
GGACACGGCGCGGCGCGGCATCCTCAGTCGGCCGAATAGCGCTGCTATTCGGCCTCCCTGCGTCCTTGCCCCGCTTGGTCCGGCGCTCGCCAGTCGCAGACGCGGGTTTCGCTAGTCACTCCTAGACGCCCTATAGCGGGGCAAAGTGACCACTCGCTATCTAGACTCGCCCGATGAGCGAAGGGCGGGCCAAGGAGCTTCAGGAGAAGACGCGGTACGAACCCGCTGAGGTTGAGCGGCGGATCTTTGCCGAGTGGATCGAGGGTGGCTACTTTCACCCTGACGCCGAGGGAAACGCCGAGGAGAACTTCTCGGTTGCGATCCCGCCGCCGAACGTGACCGGCGCCCTGCACATGGGCCACGCCCTCAACGGCTCGATGCAGGACGCGCTGGTGCGGATGAATCGCATGAAAGGCCGCAGGGCGCTCTGGATCCTCGGCACCGATCACGCCGGGATCGCCACTCAGTCGGTGGTCGAGAAAGGGCTCAGGGCCGAAGGCAAGTCGCGCCACGACCTCGGCCGCGAGGAGTTCGTCAAGCGGGTCTGGGCCTGGAAGGAGGAGTACGGCTCGCGGATCGTCGAGCAGTACAAGCGGCTTGGCGCCTCCTGCGATTACGAACGCGAGCGCTTCACCCTCGACTCCGACTACGTCCGCGCCGTCTACCGCGTCTTCCAGCGGCTCTTCGACAAGGGCTACATCTACCGCGACAACTACATGGTCAACTGGGATCCCGGCTCGCACTCGGCGATCTCCGACCTCGAGGTCGAGAACCGCGAGGTGGAGGACACGCTCTACTCGATCGACTACCCGGTCGAGGGCTCCGAGCAGGTGCTGACCGTCGCCACCGTGCGGCCGGAGACGATGCTGGCCGACACCGCCGTCGCGGTCAATCCTGACGACGAGCGCTACTCCGATCTGGTCGGCAAGAGCTGCGTGCTGCCCCTGGTCGGCCGCCTGCTGCCGATCATCGCCGACGAGCACGTCGACCCGGAGTTCGGGACCGGGGCGCTGAAGATCACCCCCGGCCACGACCCCAACGATTTCGAGATCGGCCGCAAGCACGGGCTCGAGGAGATCGGCGTGATCGGCCCCGACGGGCGGATGACCGCCGAGGCCGGCGAGCGCTTTGCCGGGATGACGGCGGCCGAGGCCCAGATCGCCGTAGTTGAGGCGTTGCGTGAGGAGGGGCGGTTGAGCGCCGAGGAGCCCTACCTGCACTCGGTCCCCTTCTCGCACCGTTCCGGCGAGCGGATCGAGCCGTTGATCTCGTTGCAGTGGTTCTGCCGCATGGACGAGCTGGCGAAGCCGGCGATCGAGGCGGTCGAGCGCGACCTGGTCAGGATCGCCCCCGGCCAGTGGAAGCGCGTCTACCTCGACTGGATGAAGGAGATCCGCCCCTGGTGCATCTCGCGCCAGCTCTGGTGGGGACACCGGATCCCGGTCTGGTACTGCGATCCCTGCGAGGAAACGATCGTCGCCGAGCAGACCCCCGAGCGCTGCGGCGCCTGCGGCGGCGAGCTGCGCCAGGAGGAAGATGTGCTCGACACCTGGTTCAGCTCGGCGATCTGGCCCTTCGCGACACTGGGTTGGCCCGACGACACCGCCGAGCTGCGCGCCTTCTACCCGACCAGCTTCCTGACCACGGCGCGGGAGATCCTCTTCCTCTGGGTGGCGCGGATGATCATGACCGGGATCGAGTTCGCCGGCGACGTCCCCTTCCGCGACGTTTACGTGCACTCGGTGATCCAGGCCCGTGACGGGCGGCGGATGTCGAAGAGCCTCGGCACGGGGATCGACCCGCTGGAGGAGATCGACGTCCACGGCGCCGACGCCCTGCGCTTTGGCCTGCTGGCGATGTCTTCGACCCAGGACGTGCGCTACTCCGACGCCAAGGTCCAGCAGGGCGCCGACCTCTCCAACAAGCTCTGGAATGCAAGCCGGCTGATCCTGCTCAACGCGGCCGAGGTGGAGCCGGCGCCGCGACCCTTGCACGTCGAGGACCGATGGATCCTCTCGCGGCTGGAGCGGACGATCGCTTCCGTCACCGAGAAGCTCGAGTCCTACGACTTCGCCCATGCTGTCCAGGAGGCCTACTCGTTCTTCTGGCGGGACCTCTGCGACTGGTACCTGGAGATCGCCAAGCCTCGCCTCTACGACGGCGAGGAGGAGGTCTCGGCGACATTGCTGTGGGTGCTGGAGAGGGTTTTGGCGCTGCTGCACCCGACGATGCCTTTCGTCACCGAGGAGATCTGGTCCTACCACCCAGCTCGCAATGGCCACCTCGCGGTGCACCCCTTTCCCGCGGTCGAGGAGTCGCTGTGTGACGACGCGGCCGAGGCAGACGTCGAGAGCGGGATTGCGCTGACCCAGAGCCTGAGAGCCTGGCGTGATCTGGTCGAGGTGCCGGTGTCCGCTGTCCTCGAGGCCCGGGTCGAAGGCGTCGATCCGCCCGGATTCGTCGGCCGGCTTTCTCGCTTCGATTTCGGCGGGGACGGTGGCGACCCGGTTGCCT
>DATCBF010000015.1:0-6656 GCA_036512025.1 Solirubrobacterales bacterium | reverse complement strand
TCGATATCGGACTGCCGGTGCTCGACGGTATCAGCGTGCTTGAGAAATGGCGTCGCGACGGCCGCGTCATGCCCGTCCTCATCCTCACCGCCCGCGACCGGTGGAGCGACAAGGTGCAGGGCATCGATGCCGGCGCCGACGATTATTTGGCAAAACCCTTCCACATGGAGGAATTGCTGGCGCGGCTGCGGGCGCTGGTCCGGCGCGGCCAGAGCGAGCGCCCGGCGATCGTCGAGGTCGGCGACCTGCGCCTCGACCCGGCCGCCCGCCAGGTCTGGCGCGGCGAGGCGGAGATCGAGCTCTCGGCCAAGGAGTTCGTCCTCTTCGAGACCTTCATGCGCCGCCCCGGCCACGTGCTGACCCGCTCGCAGCTGCTTGACCAGGCCTGGGAGTACGACTTCGAGCACCGCTCCAACGTGATCGAGGTCTACGTCCGCTACCTGCGTCGCAAGATCGACCTGCCCTTCGGGGTCACCTCGCTGGAGACGGTCCGCGGCGCCGGATACCGACTGCGAAAGGACGGCGGCCACTGAGCCACCTCTCGATCCGCCTCCGCGTCACCCTCGTCTTCGCCGCCGTGATGGCGCTCGTCCTCGGCGCCACCGGCGTCTTCGTCTACCTGCGCTTCGCCGCCGAGCTCGACGCCACGATCAACTCCGGCCTGCGCTCGCGGGCAAGCGACGTCGCCGCCCTGGTCAGGGAGGCCGACTCGGGGCCGGGGGAGGGCCCCCGGCGCCTGGTCGCTCCGACCGAGAGCTTTGCCGAGGTGCTGGAAGCCGACGGGCGCGTCTCCGATTCCTCGGCGGCGGTGGGCGCCGGCGAGCTGCTCTCGCCCTCCGAGCTGCGCCGGGCGCTGCAGGCGCCGGTGTTCCTCAATCGCGGCCCGCTGCCGGGGCTGCAGGACGAGTCGCGCCTGCTCGCGGTCCCGGTCAAGGCGAGGGGAGAAAGGGAGCGCGTCGTCGTCGTCGGCGCCTCGACCGCGGCCCGCAGCGACTCGCTCGGGGATCTCCTGCAGCTGCTGCTGGTCGGCGGCCCGGTGGCGCTGATCCTCGCCTCGCTCGCCGCCTACGGCGTCGCCGCCGCGGCCCTGCACCCGGTCGAGGCGATGCGGGCCAGGGCGGCCGAGGTCTCGACCGCCGACCCCGACCAGCGCCTGCCGGTGCCGCCGACCCACGACGAGGTCGCGCGGCTGGGGACGACCTTGAACGAGATGCTCGAGCGCCTCGGCGAGGCTTTCGAGCACGAGCGGGCATTCGTCGCCGACGCCAGTCACGAGCTGCGGACCCCGTTGGCGATCCTGCGCACCGAGTTGGAGCTGGCCCTTGCCGCGGGCCGCTCGGCCGGCGAGCTGCGGGCCGCGCTGGCCTCGGCCGCCGAGGAGACCGATCGCCTGACCCAGCTCACCGAGGACCTGCTGACGATCGCCCAGACCGAGCGCGGCGAGTTGCCCCTGCGCCTCTCGCGCCTTGCGCTCGCGGGGACCCTGGAAGGGGTCAAGCGTCGCTTCTCCCGTCGCGCTCACGAGGCCGGGCGGGAGATCGAGATCGGGGCCGCCTCACCCGAGCTCGACGCCGATCCGCTGCGCCTCGATCAGGCGATCGGCAGCATGGTCGACAACGCCCTGCGCTACGGCGCCGGTCAGATCGAGATCGAGGCGAGCCTCGCGGGCGGGACGGTGGAGATTCACGTCCTCGACCGGGGAGCGGGGTTCGCGGAGGAGTTCATCGGCCGCGCCTTCGAGCGCTTCAGCCGCGCCTCCGCCGGCAACCGCGATGGTGGCAGCGGCCTCGGGCTGGCGATCGTGCGGACCGTCGCCCGCGCCCACGGAGGCGAGGCCCATGCCGCCAACCGCGACGGCGGTGGCGCCGATGTCTGGCTCACACTTCCGGCTCCGAGCGGCGCGTAATCTCGCCGCCGAGCGCCCCCGCCGCTCTCATCTGCGCTTAAGGGACGCCTCGTAGCTTGCCGCGCTCCGCGGTCTCGCCGCCCGTCATGGACACCCATCGCGAAAGAACAGGAATGACCGACATCTCCACCGAGCAGCTCCACCGGGTCCGCAGCCGCGGCTACGCGAACCGGAGCCATGCCTTCTCGAAGGTGCCCGAAGTCACCGCCTTCTTTTGGATCGTCAAGGCGCTGACCACGGCGATGGGGGAGTCGACCTCGGACTTCCTCGTCCACAGCCTCGTGCCCGAGATCGCCGTCGTCCTCGGCGGCATCGCCTTCGTGATCGCCCTCTACCTGCAGTTCGGCAAGGACCGCTACGTCCCCTGGGCCTACTGGCTGGCGGTGGCGATGGTCGGCGTCTTCGGCACGATGGCCGCCGACGTCCTCCACGTCGGCCTCGGCGTCCCCTACATCGCCTCGACGATCTTCTACGCGATCGTCCTCGCGGTGGTCTTCAGGGCCTGGTATCTGAGCGAGGGGACGCTCTCGATCCACAGCATCACCACCCAGCGCCGGGAGCTCTTCTACTGGGCGGCGGTGCTGGCCACCTTCGCCCTGGGGACCGCCGCCGGCGACCTGACCGCGGTCACCTTCGGCCTCGGCTACTTCGGCTCGATCTTCCTCTTCGCCGCCGTGATCGCGATCCCGGCGATCGGCTATTTCCGTTTCGGGATGAACCCGATCCTCGCCTTCTGGTTCGCCTATGTGCTGACCCGCCCGATCGGCGCCTCCGTGGCCGACTGGCTCGCCGTGTCCTCGGCGCGAGGCGGGCTCGCCCTCGGCACCGGCCCGGTCAGCCTCGTGCTTGCCGCCGTCATCGCCGCCTTCGTCTACTACCTCGCGCGAACGGGCAAGGACACTCCGCCCGACCAGGGGATCGCGGCTTCGTAGGATCTCGGCCCTCGGCTACGGCTCCGTCCGCAACCGAAAGAGCCGCCCCAGCCCCGCCAGGGCGTTCATGCCGATCCGCTCGCGAGCGCGGCCGGGGCGGATCGTGTCCGGGTATTCCAGCATCAGCATCGAGAGGTAGAAGGGCACCCGCGGGTCTTTGGCTCCCCTGATCCCCCGCGCCTTTGTCAGCCGGTAGATGTGTTCGATGTAGTCCTCGAAGCGGACCGCGGGGCGGTGGACGTTGCGGACACGGACAGTCTTTCCGCTCCGGTTCTTGAAGGTATGCAGCGCCTCCGGGGGCACCGAGGCCGATTCGCCGGCGGCCAACGTCCTCCACTCGCCGTCGACCATCAGGTCCAGCGCTCCCTCGATCACCTCGAAGGACTCCGCGGGAGTCGGATGCACGTGTGGGGGAGGGGCCACCGAACCGGGGGGCAGCGTGAAATCCATGCCGACGAACTCGCCGCCGCTGTCGGCCGCCGCCGCGGTCACCTCATAGGCGCTGCCGTCCGGCATCTCGAAGCGATCGCCGGTCTCAGCCATCTGTCAGCAGCTCGACGAAGGTCATCCGCTGACCCGTACGAGGGTTGGAGATCTGCGGTCCCTCGTAAGCCATCGACGACGACTCTAGTCTCATTTGCAACTTGTGTGAGAAGCTGACTCCACCCAATGAAAGGCGACCAATGAGCGAGACAGCGACCGAGATCGACGTGAAGGCCATCCAGCAGCGCTACTCGACGGCTTGGAACGGCCACGATCCAGACGCGATCGCCGCGATGCATACCGAGGACACGCGGTTTTGCACCCACGGGGCCGGCCCGGCGGCCGAGGGGCGTGAGGCGATGCGCACGACGGCAGCCGAGACCTTCGCCCAGTTCCCAGAGTTCGCCTCGAAGCCGATTCGAGTCCTCTTCGGCGCCGATCACTGGGTCATGGAATGGACGATGGTGAACGCCGACCTGAGCGTCGACTGCGTCGACGTAATCGCCCTCGAGGATGGCCTGGTCAAGACCAAGGACACCTATTTCGACTTCGCGCAGTTGCAGGTGGCGATGTCTGCCCTCGCTGCCGGCTGATCGCGCCGGGGGCTGGGTCGGTCCTAGGGCGACAGGGAAATACAGACCCTCGACTACGCTGCCATTGAGATGGGAGACAGTGAAGATCAGAACCCCTCACTGGATGCCATCTCGGCCTCGGTCCGTGATGCGGCGGCAGAGCGACGAGATCGCGCAGCGGAGAAGCGTGACCTTGCGGCACAGGCTCGAGACGGGCTCGCGGTCCCTGGTGAGCCTCTCGGCGAGCAGCGCGAACTTGCCGCCCGGGATCGTCAGGAGGCCGCAGAGGACCGAAGGCACGCGGCCCGCGACCGCGAATCGGCGAAACACGAGCTCGCCTACGAGGGCATCGACGCTCTCACCGGCGTCATGGGTCGCCGCGTGGGGCTCGCCGCGGTTCAGCGTGAGATGGACCGATCCGAGCGCCTTGGCGAGTCTTTGGTGCTTGCTTTTGTGGACACCGTCGGACTCAAGGCCGTCAATGACACGCAAGGCCACGCGGCGGGAGACCGGGTCCTCCAGGATGTCGCCGGCTGCATCACGGACGATTTGCGCTCCTATGACCTCGTGACCCGAGTCGGGGGCGATGAGTTCGTTTGCACGCTCTCGGGGCAGAGCATCGCCCAGGCCGATGCGCGTTACAAAAAGATGTCGCTGCACCTGGCCGAGAGGTCGAGCGGGGCGGTCATGACCGTAGGGCTTGCCGCATTCCAGACAGGAGACTCGCTCGGCGAGCTGGTCGATCGAGCGGATCAGGCGATGATCGAGGCCCGCCGGTAGCGATGCGGATCGAGGCAGTCAGCTAGCAGTGTCGTGTGACTCCGACATCTTTGGTGATTCGAAGAGAGCGAGGGCCATCGTTGCTGGGATCGGCTCTTCTCCGCTTTCGGCCATTCGTAGGCTGCTTTCAACCTGAATCTCCACCGCGAGATGAAACAGGGCATCAACGTTGCTGATGAGGTCTTCCCAGCCCTTTTGATCGAGAGTCTGAGCCGTCCAGGTGAAGTGCCTGTCGTCGCGGGCATCCATGGTGCCTGCCTCCATCGCCTCTACGACCCGGTCGGTGTAGTTGCTGAAGGTCATGCCAGTCACTTCGCTCTTGACTGACTCAGGAAGGTTGGCGAAGGTCGATCCATCGAAGGTCGAGCGCTGGATTGCGCGGAAGAAGTGCTCAACGGCCCCACGGCGCTTGCCACCTGATTTTGTCTCGACCTCTTCGATGATTCCGTATCTCTCAAGCACCCGAAAGTGATGCGCGACCTTCGACAGCAATAACTCGCCCTCGTCGCAGCACTCCGCCAAGAACTGAGTCGGGCTCATTGCGCGCTTGTTCAATTCAGCCACGATCTTGATCCGCAGATCGTTAGCCATTCCCTTGGCAAGCCGAGGGCTAAGGAAAAGCGGGTTGGCCAGCTGGGGGTCAATAGCGAGCTGGGGCCGTGCATCGGAAGCCTTGGATACCACGCGAGTTTCTCCGTTCCTGTCAAATTTATTTGACTGTTAGAGATTTCAGACTACGCAAATTCCGAGGCAAATTGATGCGCTTGCATGCATTAGTCATATAAAAGCTGATTAATTAGCAATTCTTGTTCAACCTCAAGAAGGGAGGGGGTGAGCAAGATGAAGATGGAGCAGACAACCGCCGTTCTACCGCTGGTTTCGATCACGAAGTCCAACTAAGGAGCGCTGTCGAGCTGCCCTCGATCTGAAGCAAAGGCAGAGGGGATTGGGGGCGGCTCTGGCTCTCTCGGATCGCTGATGATCAAGCTCTGTTTTGGTCCGGAAAACGGGCTTGCTTCGGTCAGTGCAGGTGACGTGAAGACATGCTCGGCCTCCCTAGACTGCCGCGACAGTTTTGAGCAGTCACGGTGACTGCGCTGAGCGTTACCGAGCTTCCGGTGTTTCGTCGCCGGAAGAAGAAAGGGCGACATGAAAGATTCAGATGGTCAGGGCATGGGCGGGGCGGATGGAGGTGAGAGGGCAAGTCCCTCGCTCGACAACATCCTGAAAGCTCTCAACCATCCACTCCGTCGCGGGATCCTGAGGCGATTCCATCAGCACGAGACGGGCGGGCGCAGTCCTGTTGAACTTGCCAGAGAACTGAACAAGCCATTGAGCAAGGTCGGCTACCACGTACGAGTGCTAGCCAAAAAGGGCCTCATCGGGCTGACAGATGAACTTCCGACTCGCGGTTCGGTCGAACATGTTTATGCCTCGAACGTTGCCGGGGATCAGCAGGTCGAGAGCATTCTGATCAAGTCCAAGGCCGAAGATGAGTAGGGCTGCCATGTGTGGAGATGAGCTGGTGCCTAATTTCGGAATCCTAAGTTTTGAGTCGTTCCTCGCTTGTGTGACGTTCTTCGTGAGGTGAAAACCATCCCCATCAGAGTCCCTCAAGTGCTACTCAGGTTTACCTCCTCGTCGTGCCGACAACGGCGTATGCAGTGAGGTCTTAGATCTATGGCACTTACCAGTGCAATAGAATGAACTGGTGTAATAGATGTCTTTCAAATGATTGTGATACACATCCCGCCGTCAAACGTACGACCACGTTTTCAAGACAGGCAAGGAGCTTCGATGAACATAGGCGGGGATTGGCTCATGGCAGGGTGGGGGCGTCGGCGTGTGACAGTCGTGGTGATGACCTGCTTCCTCCTCGTTGCCCTTGGAGTCACCTTCGCAATCGCCGATGACTCTGATCCTTCGGCTACCCCAACTGTGCCCACCTCCGAATCTGTTACTCAGGCGATCGAAGAAGAATCC
>DATCBF010000014.1:0-6722 GCA_036512025.1 Solirubrobacterales bacterium | reverse complement strand
CCGTGTCCAAGCTCGCTGGCGCTACTCAGAATCGAGCCTGGCTGGCCCCACATATTGGCCAGGAAGCTGCTGCCGCTGGCCCCAAATATGTGCATCGGGGTTCCAAAGGCCATTCTGAACGCGAACAAGCACCAGAGGATGAGCACGATCGCGAAGGCGACAAAGGCCATCATCATCGAGTTCACCGACCAGCGCTTCTGCATAACGCCGCCATAGAGAACGACCAGCCCCGGGATGCTCATCAGGCCGACCAGGGTCGCGGCGGTGAGCTGCCAAGAGTTGGCGCCTTCGCTCAACCATTCCATAGATCCGGTGTTTCCTTTCTTGTTGAGGGCTGCCGATCGCAAAAAATGCTGCCGCCGGCACCAAGCGCCCAATGAATTGCCGTAAGCCTGCCGTCGACACGGAGCCACCACCACGTACAGCTGTCTAAAGATCGGCCAAGGCGGTTCGCCAGATTGGAGGTTCGCGCTCCTGAGATCAGCCGTTAACCTGCGCTGCGATGCCGCTCGAAGGACACTTCAACCGCGTCAACACGCCCCTGCGGCAGCTGACCAAGCGCGAGCGAAACGTCGTCATCGCCGCGGTCGCGGTGACTTTCATCGCCCTCGCGGTCCTGCTCCTCGCGACCGCCGGAGACACCCGGCCGCCACCGGCGCCAGGGTGCATCTCAGTCTCCGTGGCCGGACGCACGGGCGCCGAGCTGGTCCACGGCTGCGGCATGGAAGCAAGGGAACTCTGTGCCCGCGTCGCGGGCATCGACAACCCCCAGGATCGCGCGATCGCCGCCGGCTGCAGCGATCAGAACATCCGCCCGCTCGGCCCGCCGGCTACCGCCGGCTCGTCCTCTTCCGGCTAGCCGAGGACGGCAAGCAGCGCTTCCAGCTCCTCGACGACGTCGCCGTCGAGCCGCAGCGTGGCCTCACCGTCATAGGGCGTGGGCCCCTGGGTGACTATCGCGAGGCTACCGCCGTGCTCCAGCGTCACCTGCGGCAATGCGGCAACCGGGTGGACCACCAAGGAAGAGCCAATGCAGAGCATCAAGTCGGCGCCCCGTGCCAGCTGCCTGGCGCGGGTCATCGCACTCTCCGGCAACAGCTCGCCGAAGAGGACGACGTCGGGTTTGACCGGGCCGGCGCATGTTGAGCAGTTGACGATGCCATCGACGAACAGCTCCTCGACCTCCTCGATCCCGTAGCTCTGCCCGCAGCGAGTGCAGGAGGAAGTCTCGATCGAGCCGTGGACCTCGACCACCTGCCCGGAGCCGGCCGCCCGGTGCAGGCGATCGATGTTCTGGGTGATAACTCCCTCCAGCAGCCCGCGGCGCTCCAGCTCGGCCAGCGCCTCGTGTGCGGGATTGGGGCGTTTGTCCCCCAGTGACTGGAAGCGGGGGCGGTAGTAGGACCAAAAGCGGGCGGGGTCGCGTTCGAAGACGTCGATATGGGCGACTTCCATCGGGTCGACGTTGGCCCAGAGCCCGGTCTCGGGCGTGCGGAAGTCGGGAATCCCCGACGGGACCGAGATCCCCGCCCCGGTCAGGGCAACGGTGGAGCGCGACTCGCGGATCAAGTCCGCGAGTCGCTCCACCGGCACAGCCCTCGTTACTTGCCGCTCCACTTCGGGGTGCGCTTGCCGAGAAAGGCGCCAATGCCCTCCTTGGCGTCGTCGCTGCCGAAAGCGGTGGCAAAACCCTGCTTCTCGGCCTCGATGCCCTCATCGAGATCGCCCTTGTGGGAGACGAGCTTGATCTGCTCGACCGCGACCGGCGCCTGGGCGGCCAGCTTCTTGCCCCACATCAGCGCCGTCTCGAACAGCTCGTGGTCGGCGACGACGCGGTTGACGAGGCCGTACTCGAGCGCCTCATCGGAGGGGATCGCATCCCCGATCAGGTTCATCTCCAGCGCTTTGTTCTCACCGACCAGGCGCGGCAGGCGCTGGGTGCCACCGAAGCCGGGGATGATCCCGAGCTTGATCTCGGGCTGGCCGAAGACGGCGGCGTCGGCGGCGATCCGCACGTCACAGGCCATCGCCACCTCGCAACCGCCGCCGAAGGCGATCGCGTTGACGGCGGCGATCGTCGCCACCCTGGACTGGCCGAAATCGCGCAGCAGCGCGTGGGCGGTGTGGATCAGCTCCTCCCCACCCGACTCGTCCATCCGGGTGAAGGCCTTGATGTCGGCCCCGGCCGAGAAGACGATCGGGACCGAGGAGGCGATCACCATCGCGCCGATGTCGCCGGAGGCCTTGACCTTCTCCCAGACCGTCTTCAGGTCGCGGATCACGTCGGGGGAGACCGCGTTCATCGGCGCGTTGGCAAGCCAAGCGATGGCGACGTCGCCGCGGGTCTCCAGCTTCACCGTCTCCGCCTGCTCGCCCTCGTCGGGCTGCGGGTAGGGATAGAAGCCCTGGCCCGATTTGAGGCCGAGGCGGCCCTGGGCGACGAGTCGCTTGAGGGTGACAGGCGGGGCAAAGCGCTCGCCGTGCTTCTCCTCCAGCTGCTCCATCCGCTCCAGCATCGCGTCGAGACCCTCAACGTCGGCTTTCCAAAACGGGGGCAGCAGGCCACGGCGAGGGTCGAGCCCGGCGCCGGCCATCATCCCGACATCGATGTCGCGGACCGAGCAGACGCCCTCCTCGACCAGCTGACAGGCCTCGATCAGAGCACGGCTCGTAAACAGCGCGACCAGCTCCTCGGCATCGGGGTCGGCATCGCCGGGCACGTTCTGCTCGCCGTCGGAGAAGAAGCCCTCGCCACCGGTCTTGGCGCCGAGCTTGCCGTCGGCGACCAGCTGCACCAGCCCCTGGTGGACGTAGAAGGTCTCGCCGTAGGACTCGTTCAGATGCTCGGCGACGTGCAGGACCGTGTCGAGCCCGAGCAGGTCGGTGAGGAAAAACGGGCCCATCGGAGCGACGTTGGCGGCCGCCATCGCCTCGTCGATCGCCTTCAGCGAGAGGCCCTGGTCCTCCTGGGCGCGCCAGATCTCACCGATCGTCGCCATCAGGATCCGGTTGACGACGAAGCCGGGGACCTCGCCACAGACGATCGGCTGCTTTTTGATCGCCTGAGCGAAGTTGTAGGAGGCATTGGCGGTCTCCGGCGTCGTGTCCTCGCCGACAATCACCTCGACCAACGGCATCACCGAGGCCGGGTAGAAGAAATGGAAGCCGACGACCTTGTCGGGCCGCAGCGTCGCTTCGCCGATCTCGGTGATCGAGAGCGAGGAGGTGTTGGAGGCGAGGATCGCGTGGCCGGGTGTGGCCGCGTCGAGCTCGCGGAAGACGGCCTGCTTGATCGCCATCTTCTCCGGCACCGCCTCGATCACGAAATCGACGTCGCCGAACCCGGCGTAGCTGGTGGCGCCGGTGATCAGGCCCATCACCTCGGCGAGGCGGCCATCGGCCTGCTCCTGGGTCAGCTTCTCCTTCTTGACCAGGCGCGAGAGCTGGCCCTCGGTGACGGCGCGTGCCTTCTCGACCGCCGCGTCGACGAACTTCTGGTCGATGTCCTTGACGACGACGGGGATGTCGGCGGCGGCGATCGCCTGGGCGATCTCACCACCCATTGTGCCGCCGCCGACGACGGCGGCCTTTGAGACGAACATTCGAGTTGATCCTCCGGAGTTCTGGCTTTGGAATGCGGCAATCGCCGCGGGCCGCAGGCTATCCGGTCGGGCCTGGCGGGCCGTTGCCGGTGGCGCTTCGAAAAAAGTTCGATCCAGGGCTAAAGGTTGGCGAGTTTGCTGCCGATACAGGTTTCTCATGCGCAGGGGCGCACAAGTACTGGCCCTCGGCTCGGTTCTGCTGCTGGTGTCGCTGATCGGCTCTCAGGCGCCGATGGCCGCTGCGCAGACGCCGCGGGCCAAGTTGCTGCCCGGTGGGCGCGCGGTCGCCCCGCCCTCTGCCCCGAAGCGGTGAAGGCCATGATCGAAGCCGCGAACCGGATCCGCCACCGCCCCTATCGCTGGGGTGGCGGACACAGCCATTGGAACTCCCGCGGCTATGACTGCTCCGGCTCGGTCAGCTACGTGATGCACGCTGCCGGCCTGCTCGAATCGCCCTTGGACTCGACCGGATTCATGCGCTGGGGAGACCATGGTGGCGGTAGCTGGGTCCGCATCTACGCCAACCACGAACACGTCTTCGCGATCGTCGCCGGGCTGCGCTGGGACACCTCCTACAGCACCGACGGCGACCGCACCGGCCCCGGCTGGAGCGAAGCGATGCGCCCCACCGGGGGCTTTCGCCTGCGCCATCCACTCGGGCTGCTGCGAGCCACGCCTTTCAACTGAGCGCCTACATGCGGGACAAGCGCCGAGGCAGAACGTTGTACGGGCGTACAAAGGCGCGAGCACTGCCCTCCCACTAATCTGCATCCTCTCCTCATATGGGGAGTGAGACCGGACCGTCAATTACGCGCCCGCAGCCGTGGGCGCGCCGCCGAGTGAGGGGCTAGACCAAGCGATGACCCGTATTCGCCAGCAGAACGTGACCGCCGCGCAGTGGAGCTCCAACGGAGAGGCCCTTGGCGCGCTTGACCTTACCCAGCCCGAGAACAACCCCTTCGGGGCAAACGTGTTCTCGGTGACCGCGCAGCGCGAACGACTGCCCAGCGACGCCTTCGCGAAGCTGCAGGCGAGCCTCGCCGGCGGCGAGCCGCTCGATGCGAAGCTGGCCGACACGGTCGCCGAGGCGATGAAGGAATGGGCGCTGGAGAACGGCGCCACCCACTACACCCACTGGTTCCAGCCGCTGACCGGCTCGACGGCCGAGAAGCACGACTCCTTCTTCGAGCCCGCGGGCGAGGGCACGGCGCTGGCCGGCTTCTCCGGCAAGGAGCTGATCCAGGGCGAGCCCGACGCCTCCTCGTTCCCCACAGGTGGTGTCCGCGCCACCTTCGAGGCCCGTGGCTACACCGCCTGGGACCCGACCAGCCCCGCCTTCATCCTCGAGAACCCCAACGGCGCCCTGCTCTGCATCCCCACCGCCTTCGCCTCCTGGACCGGCGAGGCGCTGGACGGCAAGATCCCACTGCTGCGCTCGATGGACGCCCTCTCGCGCTCCGCGCTCAAGGCGCTGCGCCTGCTCGGTGACGACGAGGCCCAGCGCGTCTTCACCACCGTCGGCGCCGAGCAGGAGTACTTCCTGATCGACGAGCAGTATTTCTTCGAGCGGCCCGACCTGATCTCCACCGGCCGCACCCTTTTCGGCGCCAAGCCGCCCAAGGGCCACGAGCTCGACGACCACTACTTCGGCACGATCCCGGAGCGGGTGCTCGCCTGCATGATGGAGTCGGAACTGGAAATGCGCAAGCTCGGCATCCCGGTCAAGACCCGTCACAACGAGGTCGCGCCGGCCCAGTACGAGGTGGCGCCGATGTTCGAGAACTCCAACGTCGGCTCCGACCATCAGCAGCTGCTGATGCAGGTGCTGGAAAGTGTCGCCCGCCGCTACGGGCTTGTCTGCCTCCTGCATGAGAAGCCCTTCGCCGGGGTCAACGGCTCCGGCAAGCACAACAACTGGTCGATGGGGACCGACACCGGCTCCAACCTGCTCGACCCCGGCGACACCCCGGCCGACAACATTCATTTCCTCTTCTTCTGCACCGCGGTGATCCAGGCCGTCAACAAGCACCAGGGCCTGCTGCGCGCCTCAGTCGCCAACATCGGCCAGGACCATCGCCTCGGCGCCAACGAGGCGCCACCGGCGATCATCTCGATCTTCCTCGGCGGCGAGCTGGAGAAAGTCTTCGAGGCGATCGAGAGCGGCGAGGGCGACCCCAACACGCCGGCCTCGTTCCTGGACCTGGGCGCGACGGTGCTGCCGACGCTGCCGATGCACGGCGGCGATCGCAACCGGACCTCGCCGTTTGCCTTCACCGGCAACAAATTCGAGTTCCGGGCCCTCGGCTCCAGCATGTCGCTGGCCTTCCCGAACACGGTCCTCAACACGATCGCCGCCGAGGCGATCGACGAGCTGGCCGGCAAGCTGGAGGCGAAGATCTCCGGCGGGCTGGGCATGCCGGAGGCCGTGATCGAGCTGGTCAAAGAGTCCTACGCGGCCAACAAGCAGGTCTGCTTCGGCGGCGACAACTACTCCGAGGAGTGGCATGCCGAAGCCGAACAGCGCGGGCTGAAGAACCTGCGGACCACGCCCGACGCCCTGCCCGAGGTCCTTGACGCGAAGACCGTGGCCGCGTTCGAAAACTACGACGTGCTCTCCCAGCGCGAGCTGGAGTCGCGCTTCGAGGTCTGGGTCGAGCAGTACTCGCTGCGGGCCAACATCGAGGCCGAGGAGACCTTCACGATCGCCCAGACGATGCTGCTGCCGGCGGCGCTGCGCCACCTGGCTTTGATCGGCGACGCCGGTGTCTCCGATCTGGAGGGCCGGGTGCGAGCGTTGATCGAGGAGCTGGTCGGGTCCCTGGCGACGCTGGAAAAGGCGAACGCCTACCCCGATGACCTCGAGGGCATGGATCTGGCCCTGCACGCTCGCGATGAGCAGCTGACGGCGATGGCCGCGGTTCGCGAAGCGGCGGACAAGCTGGAGAAGATCGTCGCCGACGACCTCTGGCCACTACCTAAGTACGAGGAGATGCTCTTCATCAAGTAGTTCCTGGTGAGGCGGATGGCGGCTGGGCCTCTGCGGGAATTGACCACCATGCGCTTTGCGCATGGTGGAACTAGCTGCGCGGCTACGCCGCGCATTCACCGGATTGCATTGCC
>DATCBF010000013.1:0-3708 GCA_036512025.1 Solirubrobacterales bacterium | reverse complement strand
ACGGTCTGGGAGACGAGGGGGCCGAGCAGGACCGGGAAGGTCTCCCGCATGCGGCCGGTGCGGCGGGCGAGTGACATCGCACGGGCCGGCTCGCCGAGGCGGGCCGGCAGCGTCGCCGACATCAGCACCCCGATCATCGTCGCCGAGGTGACGTCGCGGCGGCGGACCTGGCGATTGGGCAGCGCCGCCCGCACGATCCAGTACCAGGAGGCGGCGCGGAAGAAGAGGGAGATCGCCATCAGGGCGCAGCCGACCAGCACCCAGGAGATGTCGGAGCGGACGATGCTGGCGACGACCTTGTCGACGCCGATCTTCTCGGCGGCGAGGGCGGTGAGGCCGATGCCGAGGGCGCCGGCGACGCCGAGGCCGATCCGTTTGGCGTTGCGGCGGCGGGTGCTGCCGGCCCGGGCGGGGGCGGGGTCGAGCGAGGGCAGGCGCTGGGGCGGGCGACGAGGCTCGCCGTCGGCGGGCTTGAGGCCGGCCCAACGGACAGCACGCTCACCGACGTTGGAGGGCCGCGGGACGGCGATCGCCTTCTCATAGACCTCGGTGACCCGGTCGGCGACACGGGGCCAGGCGTAGCGCTGAGCGCTGTGGCGGGCGGCCTCGCCCATCGCCCGCAGGCGCTGCGGCTCGTGGTAGATGCGCTGCAGCTCCTCAGCCAGACGCTGGGGATCGGCGGGCGGGACCAGCACGCCGTCGACCCCGTCGCTGACGACGTCGCTGTAGCCGGCGATTTCAGAGGCGACAACCGGGGTCCCGGCGGCGAAGGCCTCGGTCAGGACCATGCCGAAGCTCTCCCCCGAGAGCGAGGGAGCGCAGAGCACGTCGGCCTCGTGCAGCGACTGCCAGAGGCGCTCGCCCGAGACCCGGCCGGCAACGTCGATCGAGCTGATCAGGTCCGGGTCGGTGAGATAGCGGGCGACATCGTCGCGCTCGGCCCCGATCACGGTGAGGCGGCAGGGCACGTGCTCGACCAGGGCGCCGAAGGCGGTGAGCAGGACCGGCAGGCCCTTGCGCTCCTCCGGACGGCCGACGAAGAGGACCCGCAGCTCCTCCCCGTCCGGCTTCGGCCGGGCCGGCGCGGCATCGATGTCGACCCCGTTGGGGACGATCTCGTAGTTGCCGCCGAACCAGCGGCGGCCGGTCCAGGCCGCCGCCTCGGAGACGGCGATCCGGGCCGAGAGCCGGTTGAACATGCGGCGTGCCCCGAAGGCGGTCGCGATGTGGTTGGGGATCGCCTTGGTCGAATAGGCGTGGAAGGTGGCGACGACGGGCGCCTTGGAGCCGAGGACGGCGTTCCAGCCGACGAAGGGCACCACCGGCTCGTGGACGTGGACGACGTCGTAGTCGCCCTCGCGGAGCTCGCGGCGGATCGCGGCGACGCCTCCCGCCGGGAACGGCGAGAGGTTGGAGATGGCGCCATTCGAGGCGATCCCGACCGAGCGGCCGAGGGGGACGAAGTAGTCCGGCGTCTGCCGCGGCTCGGCGGGGGCCCGGTGCAGGAACGTGCTGACCCGGTCAGGCGGGTCGAAGGGAGCGAAGACACGGACGTGGTGGCCACGGTCGAGGAACTCCTCGGCAAGCGACTCCACGTGCCGATTGACGCCGCCCTGGTAGGTCCAGGAATATGGCGAGACGAGAGCGATCCGCACGAACAACTAAGGGTAGAGGATGCGGCGGCCCCGCCGGGCGGGCCCGGAACATCAGTGCTGGGAAAGCACGAATGCCACAACCAGGCCGGCGAAAGACGCGATCAGGCTGCCGCCGAACTGGATCATCGTTCGCTGCAGCGAGTCGAAGCGGGCGTTCATTTCGGTCCGCAGGGTGGCCACCTCGTGATCGACCCGGTCAAAGCGCTTGTCGATGGCGTCGAAACGCTGATCGGTATGCGCGGCGAAATCGTCGAGGCGCTCGTCTGTCCAGGTGGATCTCATCGACTCCATGTCCGAGATGCTAGAGAGATAGATGTGACGTGTGGCATACAGATTGTAACTTTTTGTCTGCGTGCAGGCGCTCAGCCCGACTCGGTCCAGGCGAAGCCGACGAAGACGAGCAGGTAGGCGCTGCCGACCTCCAGCAGAAGGGCGCCGGAATCGTTGGCGAGGGTGCCGATCAGAGTTGCGGCGACGGCGCCGGCCAGGCCGGCGCGCATTGCGGGACGGCCGCCGAGCCAGGCGAGGAGGCGGTCGCGGCGCAGCACGGCGACGGTGACGAGGACAGCGATCAGGGGCATGAAGACGAAGACGATCGGCCTGGTGAAGCTGTCGGCGGAGAGCTGGAGGCGGCGCTGGGCAACGTCGGCGAGGCTGTTGAGCCCGCCGGCATCGAGCACCGAGCGGGTGAGGTGGGCGTTTGCCCCCGAAATCAGGTCGATGAGAGCGACCAGCGCCACCACCGCGAGCGGCGTCGCGACAACAAGCAGCGCCGTGCGGCGGCGACGGGCGGCGATAGCGGCAGCCGCTGCCGCGGCGCCAAGCGGGAAGACGATCGCGGCGCCGACATCGGCGCCAAAGCGGCCGGCGGCGAAGACAAAGGCAAAGAAGAGCCCAACCCCGAGAAAGGCGACCGCGCACGCCCGCGGCGCGAGGCGAGGGGCGAAGCCGGTCAACCCGGCTCCGGTCCCGGCCACGATCAACACCCCGAGCAGCGCCTCGAGCTCGTTTCCGATCCCGTAGAAGCGGACGCCGAGGCCCGGATTGGGGCCCAGCAGGGAGAGAGAAGTCAGGGGCGACCCGGCGATGACGTCGATCGCGTAGGCGACGACGGTCAGCCCGGAAGCCAGCGCCAGCGCCCGATAGCCGCCGAGGGTCGCCAGGGTCAGGGCGCCGAGCAGCGGGGCTCCAAACATGACCAGGGAATGTTCCACCCCCAGGCTCGGCTCGAGGGCGGCGCCGAGCAGGAGCAAGAGAGGAAGGTAGACGACGCTGAGACCCGCAAGGCGAACGCCATAGCGGGCCGAGCGACCCCTCGTAGCGGCCAGCGCGATCCCAAAGGCAACGAGCCAGACAAGCAGGCTGAGCCCGATCACGGGGCCGCGGCGATGGGAGATCAGCGCCAGCCGGTCGCCAAGCGAGACGACCGCGGCGGCATCGATTCTCCCCTCGGCCCGAATCGGCTGCCCCGAGACCTGCGAGGGCACGGGGATGCCGAGCCGCTCGAGGATCGTCGGCGCGATGTCGGTCGAGAGCACGTAGCCGTCGAGCCGGGTGCTGTCGGAGGTGAGATTGCCGTCGAACCCGCGCCCGGCGATGCCAATCGCCAGGGCCGAGCTCTGCGCCGGCGGAGGCCGGGCGATCGCGATCAGCAGATCGTTGCCGCGCAGGCCTCTGACAAGCACGGGCAGCTCGGCCAGGGACGAGCTTCGCACCGAACATCCCCGCCCGGCACGCTTCAACGTCGAGGCCAGCAGCCCGGGAACGATTTCGGCAGGGGCGGATTCAGCCCGCTCGACCACAGCCCGTGAGTACCGAGGCCCACAGACCCCCCCACCCACAGCCCTGGGCAGCTCGGAGCCATAGAGCGAATCGAACACCCGGCTCCCCTGCGAGATGTCGAGATACGTCTGCCGCGCCGGAACGGTCCCGAGCCCGGCGCTGAGCAATCCCGGCGAAACGCCCCGAACCCTCGCCAGCTGCTCGACTCCTGTCCCTCGGGGGAGGAGGGCGATGACCACCTTTGTGCGCGGGACCTCGGTGGGGGGTGGAG
>DATCBF010000012.1:0-6721 GCA_036512025.1 Solirubrobacterales bacterium | reverse complement strand
AGCGGCGCGTAGGCGCCCTCGATCTCCAGCGCCAGCTCGGTCAGGTCCTGGTTGATGTCGGCCCACTGCCACTTGCCGAGCGAGCCCTCGGGGCCAGGGATGCCCGACTGCATCGTCTTGGTCAGGCCGCGATAGGCGTTGAGCCGCATCGTCTCCGCCTCGATGAAGAGCTGGGCGATGCGCTGGCGGAAGTAGGAGTCGTCGGCGGCGGAGCCACCGTTGGTGCGGACCTCGCGCGCCAGCTTGGCCAGCTTGCCGAGGCTGTTCTGGATCTGCGCGATCGCCCCGAAGGCGAGGCCGGCGCGCTCGTTCATCAGCGTCGTGATTGCCACCGACCAGCCGTTGCCGACGCCGCCGACGACATTGGCGTCGGGGATCCGCGCCTCGTCCATGAAGACCTCGTTGAACTCGCCCTCGCCGGTGATCTGGACCAGCGGTTTGGCTTCGACCCCGTCCTGCTCCATGTCCATCAGGAAGTAGGTAAGCCCCTTGTGCTTGGGGGCATCGGGGTCGGTCCGGGCGACCAGCATGCACCACTTCGCGTACTGGGCAAAGGTCGTCCAGACCTTCTGTCCGCTGACCACCCATTCGTCGCCATCCTTGACCGCCCGGGTCTTCAGCGAGGCGAGGTCGGAGCCGGACTCGGGCTCGGAGAACCCCTGGCACCAGATCTCCTCGCCGGTCAGGATCGGCTCCAGGTAGCGCTGCTTCTGCTCGTCGCTGCCATGGGCGATGACCACAGGCCCACCCATCGCCAGACCTAAGACGTTGGCCGGGCTGGGCGCCTCCTGTCGTGCCGCCTCGCCGACGAAGATCGCCTGCTCGATCATCGTCGCGCCGCGCCCGCCGTACTCCTTCGGCCAGGAGATCCCGGCCCAACCGGCAGCGTGCATCTTCAGCTGCCACTCGCGACGGAAGGCCATCACCTCGTCGAGCCCCGCCTCGGGCTCGGGGCCCGGGTGGTTTTCTTCCAGCCAGGCACGAACCTTGTCGCGGAACTCAGTCTCCGAAGGCGACAGCGTCAGATCCATCGCGGCGGAGCATATAGGGGCCTGGCCGAACAGCCAGGAGTGCGATCGAAGGGCGTCACCTGACGCCCTTCGATCGCACGTCTATGTCCCGGCTCTCGTGAAGCAAACCTTGAGGCCGAATTCTTCAGCCAGCTTGTTCGCTTCTTTTGTCGCCGGTGCGTCGTGATTGCCAATCTTGCTCGCGTGATCGTCGACTTCCTTGATTCCTTCTTCAAAATCGCTCAGCATCGCTTCAACGTCGTCGACTTCACCTTCTGGCGCACCGAGAGCAGCAATCTCATCGGCCTCGGACTGAAAACCTGGAACCACCGTGGTCTTGGCAAATTCATCTAGGACTTTGCCCGCTTCGCTATCCGTTACGCCTTTATTCTCATTATTTAGCGCTATCAATTCACCGAAGAGCTGCTTTCCGCGTTTGAGGCAGATCGCGTCAGCCTGCTTGATGAATTCAGCTTTGGTCAGCGAGTTTGTGCTGATTTCGGCACCGCCCCCGTTGTCGCTGCCACTGCTACCACACCCTGCGATCAGACCGACCGCAAGAGCGCCAAAGATCAATGCGATCAGTCGCTTGCTCACAATCTCTCCTCTGCTAGTTAACCTAGGTGCATAAAGCTACATATTTCTTGAGTAATTTGCACTCTCAGAGGATGCTTTGTCGCTCGGTGAGGAACAAAAAGGGCGCCCCGATGGGCGCCCTTTCACACGTCGGATGGTTATTGGCCTTCCTAGTTTTCTTCGCCGCAGACCGTGAGGCCGTATTCCCGCGAGAGCTGGTTTGCCTTGGTAAAGGCGCTGGCCCCTTTTTCACTGAGCAGGACGCTCGGGTCTTCTTCGGCCTTTTCGATTGCCCCTTCAACCGCCGCGAAGATCGCGTCGACCTGGTCTTCTTCGCCGCGGGGGACACCGAGGGCTTCAATTTCTTCGAGCTGACCGGAGACGGATGGAACCAGGACGGTTTCGGCGATTTCGGCAGCCTGCGCTTCGGTTGGCGGCTTGCTTTCGCTGAGGTGATTCTGCTTCGCGAACGATTCGATGCCGGTTTCGATCTGCTTGTTGCCCGCGGCGCAGATCGCGTTGCCCTGCTTGACGAATTCAGCTTTCGTCAGCGAGGCCGTGCTGTCTGTGCTGCTGTCACTGCTACTGCCGCATCCCGCCACGATCAACGCGATCGTGAGGACGCCGGCGAGCGTTGCGATAAGTCGCTTGCTCAAAATTCTCCTCTGCTCGTGAGTACTGGACCAGCCAATCTATAAGCCGCCCGCGGCGGCTTGACCGTCAGATCCGCTCGATCAGAGTGCCGGTGCCGAGACCGCCGCCACAGCACATCGTCACCAGACCGATCTCCTTGTCGGTGCGCTCCATCTCGTGCAGGAGGGTGGTGATCAAGCGAGCCCCGGTCGAGCCGAGCGGGTGGCCGAGGGCGATCGCACCGCCGTTGACGTTGACCCGGTCCATATCGGGCTCGAGCTCGCGGCGCCAGGCGCCGACAACCGAGGCGAAGGCCTCGTTGATCTCGATCAGGTCGATGTCGTCCATCTTCATCCCGTTGCGCTCGAGCAGCTTCCGCGTCGCCGGGATCGGGCCGGTCAGCATGATCACCGGATCGACGCCGACCGTGGTCTGGTCGTAGATCCGCGCCCGCGGCGTCAACCCCAGGGCGTCGGCTTTCTCCCGTGCCATCAACAGCACCGCGGCAGCGCCGTCGGATACCTGCGAGGAGTTGCCAGCGGTGATCTTGCCGTCCTCCTTGAAGGCCGGCTTGAGGTTGGCGAGCCCCTCCAGGGTCGTCTCGCGCAGGCCCTGGTCGGTGGCGTAGGTGTCGCCGTTGACGCTGAAGGGGACGATCTCGCGCTCGAAGCGTCCCTCCTCGGTCGCCTTGGCGGCGAGCTGCTGGGAGCGCAGGCCGAGCTCGTCGAGCTCGGATCGCGGGATCTCCCACTGCTCGGCGATCATCTCGGCCGAGAGCCCCTGCGGGATCAGGTCGTAGCGCGCCATCAGCTCCGGCGAGAACGGCGAGCCGTGCTCTTTCATCACCTCGTAGCCGTCGGCGAAGGAGATATGGCCCATGTGCTCGACCCCGGAGCCGATCGCGACGTCGTGGACGCCGGTGGCGATCAGAGCCGCGGCGAAGTTGACCGCCTGCTGAGCAGAGCCGCACTGGCGATCGATCGTGGTCGCCGGCGTCTCCATCGGCAACCCGGCCTCGAGCCAGGCATTGCGGCCAATATTGACTCCCTGCTCGCCGAACTGCTGGGCACAGCCGGTGACGACGTCGCCGGTCTCGGCCGGATCGACGCCGGAGCGCTCGAAGAGCTCGCCATAGACCTTGGCCAGCAGGTTCGAGGGATGGAGATCCTTGTAATAGCCCTTCTCGGGGTGACCGCGGCCGATCGGCGTCCGAACCGCCTCGACGATGACGACCTCGCGGCCGCCGAAACTGCCCTTGCCGTTGTCTGCCATGGAAGTCTCCGTTCTTCTCAAGTGCCGTGGGCGCGAGCTCGCCCCGTAGGTCCAAGATACCCGATTGACTAGTCAGTCAGCCAGGGATGCCCGGGGGTTCCGGCGCCCTCCCCGCCCACTTCTTTCGGTGGAGAGTGGACGGCTGGCCACGGGCGGGATCGCCGAAAAAGTGCAAAACGCGGAAGGGCGCCGGAACCCCCGGGCCGCGTTGAGCTTGTTTGGCTTGATAGGAACCCGGTCATATGACTACTAACCAGGGATACGAGAGTCCGGGGATCGCGGGGAGCGGGGCAATCGCCACCGGTCTCGCCGCCGTCTCGACAACCACAGCCGACGTGATCCTGCTGGCGCGGAGCGAGGCCTCGGCCTGGCGCGCCGAGGAGAAAGTCGTCGCCGCCTGCGCCAAGATCGAGGGCGCCGAGCCGTCGCGGCTGCGGGTCACCACCGACCCTGCCGACCTGGCTGACTGCGACATCGTCGTCGAGGCGATCGTCGAGGAGTTGGAGCCGAAGGGTGAGTTGCTAGCGACCATCGCCGCGGCCGTTCCCGACGCCGACCTCGCCACCACCACCTCCTCGCTGAGCATCGCCTCAATCGCCGCCGCCAGTGGCACCGAGAGCCGCCTCTTCGGCCTCCACGTCTTCAATCCGGTGCCGCGGATGAAGCTGATCGAGGTCTGCTTCCCCGAGGGCGTCGGCGCCCGCGAGCAGGCGCTGGCCTGGTGCGCGGCGTTGGGCAAGACCGCGGTCGAGGTTCCCGACCAGGCCGGCTTCGTCGTCAACCGCCTCCTCTTCCCCTACCTCTTCGACGCGGTGCGGCTGCTCGAGCGCACCGGCATGGAGGCCGGTGAGGTCGACTCCTGCATGAAGCTCGGCGCCGGCCATCCGATGGGCCCGCTCGCCCTGCTCGACTTCGTCGGCCTCGACGTGGCCGAGGCGATCGGCGATGCCCTCTACGCCGACTCCTCCGAGGCAGCCCACAAGCCCCCGGGGCTGATCGTCGAGATGATCGGCGAAGAGAAGCTGGGCCGCAAGAACGGCGCGGGCTTCTACGAGTACGACTGAGCCATCCGGCTCAGCGTTTTCCGCTGAGATCCCAGATCACATCGGCCTCGGAGATGTGCTGACGGCGAGCAGCCGCGGCCACTTCGTCCCAGGGCAGCTCTGCCTCGGGCAGCTCGTCCCAGCGGGCAAGGTCCAAAGCCTCCAGCGATCCCTGAAGCGCCGGGCCAAGATGCTCCTCGGAGCGCAACAGCGCTCTCAGGACCTCAAGCTGCTTGTCGCTCAAGCGGACAACCCACATGCGGTACCTCCAGTGATCGGCGGGGCGCGGGTTGCCCGAAAAAGCTAGGCGTCGCCGCGGACGGAACCGCTAATGCGGACCGCCTCGATCCGGTTCTCACGGACCGACTCGACCCGGATCGTGTAGCCGTTGGAGGTGATCGTGTCGCCGCGCTTGGGCAGCCGCCCGAGCTCGCCGAAGACGTAGCCGCCGACCGAGTTGTAGGCGTCGGTATCGACCGGCAGCTCGATCCCGGCGTCGGCAAGGTCGCCGAGCGAGACGTGGCCGCGGACGAACCAGTCGCCGCTGGTCAACCGGCGTAGAGCGGCGGCACGGGGGTCGGTCTCGTCCTCGATCTCGCCCACGACCTCCTCGAGGATGTCCTCGACGGTGACGATCCCGACCGTGCGTCCGTACTCGTCGACGACGACCGAGAGCGAGGTGCGCTGGACCTGGAGGTCGTGGAGGAGATCGTCGAGCGGGCGCGTCTCCGGCACGATCACGGCGTCGCGGATGACCGACTCGATCGGCGCCTCCGCCCCGTCGCTCATATAGAGGCGGGCGAGGCTGTTGTTGTGGACGATCCCCTTGACCTTGTCGGGATTGTCGTCTTCGATCACGACCAGGCGAGTGTGGCCGGAGGTGACGCAGCGCCGCAGCGCCCCCTCGGCGCTCTCGGTCACGTCAACCGTGACCACGGCCGGGATCGGTGTCATCACCTCGCGCGCCTCCTGCTCGTGCAGATGAAAGACGCCGCCGAGCATCCCGGCCTCGCCGGGATCGAGCGTCCCTCCCAGCTTTGAGCGGTCGATGATCTGCTTCAGGTCCTCGGAGGTGTGGTGCTCCTCGATGTCAGTCGGGTTGACGCCGAAAAGACGGATGATCGCGTTGGAAAAGCGGCTGAGGGCGAAGACGACCGGCGCCGAGAGCACGCGAAAGATGTTGAGCGGCCGGGAGACGCGGCGCGCAATCCGCTCCGGGTTGGCGATCGCCAGCATCTTTGGCACCTGCTCGCCGACGCTGATGTGGATCGCAGTGACGAGGGCAAAGGCGATCGCGACCGAGAGACCGACCGCCACCCCGTGGGAGAGTCCGCCGAAGATCGGCTCCAGCAGCACGGCCAGCGAGGGCTCGCCGAGGAAACCGATCCCGATCGACGCGACTGTGATCCCGACCTGACAGGCCGAGAGCGACTCGTCGATCTTGTCGAGCTGCTCAACGACGGCGCCGGCGCCGCTCTCCCCCTCCGCCGCCAGCTGCTCGATCTTGCCGCGACGGCTGCGCACCAGCGCGAACTCGGCCGCGACGAAGAAGCCGTTGATCGCGATCAGCAGCAGCAGGAGTGCGAGCAGCAGGATGCTCATCGCTTATGTGCCCGGGTACTTCGGGGGAGGTCGTCTTCGGCCATGCGGCAGACGGAATATAGCTTTCCCCCCTGCCGGAGTCGCGAGAAGTGCGATATTGAGCGGCAAATGCGCATCGCCAGCCTGGTCCCATCCGCAACGGAGATGCTGTTCGCCCTCGGACTGGGTGACAGTGTCGTCGCGGTCACGCATGAGTGCGACTACCCGGAGCAGGCGCTCTCACTCCCCCACCTGACCAGCACGGTGTTGCCGGAGGGGTTGGGCGCGGCGGAGATCGACGCCACCGTGAAGGCGATCGTGGCCGAGGGACGGGCGCTGTACAAACTCGACGAGGAGCGGCTGGCCGAGCTGGCGCCGGACCTGATCGTCACCCAGGCGATCTGCGCTGTCTGCGCCGTCTCCTACGAGGACGTGCTCGAGATCGCGGCGCGGCTGCCGAGCCGGCCGCGGGTGATCCAGCAGGATCCGAACACGCTGAACGAAGTGCTCGAAGACGTGGTCCGGCTGGGCGAGGCCACCGGGGTTGCGGACGCGGCCCACGAGCTGCGCGGTGAACTCGAGGGCCGGCTCGCGGCGGTCCACGCC
>DATCBF010000011.1:0-5072 GCA_036512025.1 Solirubrobacterales bacterium | reverse complement strand
GCGAGCGGGTCCGAGCGTGCCCTTCTCGGCGTGCTCGAGAGAACGGGCCAGGGACTTGCGGCGGTGGGCGAAGGCCGCCCGGATCAGGTCGCGCGTCGCCGCATCGGCGCCGGGCCCGGTGCGCCGCAGCCCTAGGATCGCCGAGTCGACCCGGGGGCGCGGGCGGAAGACAGCAGGGTCGACCTTTCGCACCAGCTCGACCTCACAGGCGATCTGGGCGACGGCGCTGGGCGAGCCATAGGTGCGACTGCCCGGCGCCGCCCGCAGGCGGTCGGCGATCTCGCGCTGAACCATCACCGTCCACCGGCGAACCGTCGGCAGCTGTTCGATCGTGCGCAGAATCACCGGCGTCGCCACCGCGTAGGGCAGGTTCGAGACAACCGCGGTCGGGGCGGGATCGAAACCGGTGAAGTCGACCTTCATCGCATCGCCCCAGTGCAGCGTCACCCCGGGGTCGGCAGCGACGGTCGCAAGCGCCCCCTCAAGCCCGCGATCGATCTCGACCACATGGACGTGCGAGGCAGCCGCGGCCAGTCGCTCGGTCAGAACCCCTTCCCCGGCCCCGATCTCCAGGACCACGTCCTCGGCCGCGAGATCGGCGTCGCGGACGATCGCGTCAAGCAGGTTGGTGTCGGCGAGAAAGTTCTGGCCAAGCCGGACCATCCGCGCGGCTACCAGCCGAAGAGCGCGCGAGCGTTGGCCTCGACCGTGCGCTCCAGCTCCTCGTAGGAGACGCCGCGCGCCTCGGCCACGGCCCCGGCGGTAGCGATCACGTTGGCGGGCTCGTTCGGCTTGCCGCGCATCGGCTGCGGCGCCAGGTAGGGAGCGTCGGTCTCGACCAGGACCAGCTCGTCGGGAAGCTTCGCCGCCGCCTCGCGCAGCGCATCGGACTTGGGGAAGGTGACGATCCCCGAGAACGAGCAATACCAGCCTCGCTCGATCGCGTCGTCGACGCGCCAGGGAGCGAGAAAGCAATGGAGGATGACGGCGACATCGCCGCCGCGGGAGTCGAGGATCTCGAAGACCTGATCGGTCGCGGCGGTCTCACCCTCGAGATCGCGGGCATGGATCACGACCGGCAGACCAAGGTCGCGGGCGATCTCGATCTGGCTCTCGAAGGCGCGACGCTGATCGGCGGGCGAGGCCGACTCGCGGTAGTAGTCGAGCCCGGTCTCCCCGATAGCTCGCACCTTCTCGTGCGCCGCAAGCCGGGCGATCTCAGAGGCGGCCGCATCGTCAAACCCGGTGGCCGAAGTCGGGTGCCTGCCGACCGCGGCGAAGACTCCCTCGTGGCGCTCGGCCGCGGCGATCGCGACCGGGTTGGAGTCCTCGCCCAGGCCGACGTTGAGCATCCGCCCCACGCCTGCCTCGATCGCCGCGGCGACGACCTCCGCCTCGGGTCGCTCGCAGAGGAACAGGTGGGTATGGGAATCGATCACAGGCGCTCAGCCTATCCGCGGCGGGCGCACGCAAACGCGGCCCGCATATGCGGGCCGCGTTCGATGCGAACCGGCGCTGGTCGGCGCCGGGAGATCGGTCGTAGGGTCAGGCGGGACAGTTGAACCCGGGCAGCGCAGCCGGCAGGGTCGGGACTTTCAGCAACCCGCCGAGCACTCCTTCCAGGCCGAGCCCGTTGAATACCGAGCGGAGCACGTTCTCCTGTTCGGTCAATTCAGTTGCCTGCGTGCACAACAGGTCGACCGCGGGCAGTTTGTCCACGGCTTCTGTCAGTTCGAGGTTGGTGAGCCCTTTGACCGTGTCGACAACACCGGAGAGATCGCCATTGTTGACCCCGTTGAGTTTGCCGAGCGCACCCGTCAGGTCGCCGTTGGTGACGCCTTTGAGGATGTTTTCCAAGCCTTCAAGTTTCAGGTTGAGCGTGCCGACCTGGGTGCTCAGCGTTGCGGTGGATCCCTGAGCGCCGGCGGTGCCCTGCGTGCCGGCCGAACCCGACGTGCCGGAACCGCCCGACGTGCCGTCAGAGCCCTGCTGTCCGCCGGCGCTCTGGCTCGATGAACCGGCGGTTACCCAGGCGACCTTGCGCTCGCCGCGCTTACAGCGTGTCTTCGCGCTGGGAACGACCCGGAGGTTTCCCTTCGGCTTGCCCTTGACGCGGTAACAGGCGTGGATCTTGCCGTCCTTGCCGATCAGCGGCATGGCGGAAGCCGAGGCGGTGAGGCCTGCGAACAACATTGCCGTCGCCAGCATGACGAGGAGAGGCAGATGAGATCGAGGATTTACAGATACGTGGCGTGAACGGGTTTTTTTCATAGGGGGACTGTCGGCTCAAATCGCCCCCTTTAATAGCAATGCAATTGTTTGTTCTACTCAATTAGTACCAAAAATCGGGTATATAGATTCCGAATTAACCGGTAATTTGCTCTTTGGTTGGCTCGATCTTGGGGAAAAGAGGCGGGATGCGGCTCACCTTCTGGCCGCCGCCACGAGAGCCCAGCTGGGAGAGAGCGCGGTTTTCTTCGCCGAGCGCGGAGAGCAACGTCGTCGTCGCCTCCGGCAGGTAGGGGACCAGGAGCAGAGTGGTCGCCCGCAGGCCCTCAACCAGGTTGTAGAGAACCTCGTCGAGGCGAGCCGGGTCGGCCTCGTCCTTGGCCAGCACCCAGGGCCGGGTCTCCTCGACGAAGCGATTCAGGCGCCGCACCAACTTCCAGGCCTCCTCCAGGGCCTGGCTCAGCTCGGCCCGGTCGAGCAGCTCCGAGAAGCGGTCGACCACCCCTTCGAAGTCCTCGGCCAGAACCGCGTCAACGGCGGCGTCGGGCACCGTGCCGGAGCGGTAGCGATCGACCATCGCCAGCACCCGGCTGGCGAGATTGCCGTAGTCGTTGGCCAGCTCGGTCTCGTAGCGCGCCTCGAAGCCGGCGGTCGAGATCGAGCCGTCCTGGCCGAAGCTGACCTCGCGAAAGCAGTAGAAACGCAGCGCGTCGGCGCCGAAGCGGTCGATCACCGCGAACGGGTCGAGCACGTTGCCGAGCGACTTCGACATCTTTTTCTCGCCCATCAGCAGGTAGCCGTGAATCACCATCCGCCGCGGCGGCTCGAGGTCGGCCGCCCACAGCAGCGCCGGCCAAATCACGGCGTGAAACTTGAGGATGTCCTTCGCCATCACGTGCAGGTCGGCGGGCCAGTAACGGTCGGTCAGGTCCTCCCCGTCGCGGGCGAAGGTCAGCGCGGTCACGTAGTTGAGCAGCGCGTCGAACCAGACGTACATCCGCTGCTCGGAATCCCAGGGCAGGCGCATTCCCCATTTCAGCTTCGGCCGCGAGAGCGAGACGTCCTCCAGCCCCTGCTTGATGAAAGAGATCGCCTCGTTGCGGCGGAAGTCGGGGACGACGAAGTCCGGGCGCTCCTCGTAGAGCTTTTCCAGCCGCTCCTGAAAGGCGGAGAGACGGAAGAACCAGTTCTCCTCGCGTTCCTTCTCGAGCGGAATCTCGTGGATCGGGCAGGTGTTTCCAGGGCCGAGCTCGCGCTCGGTTTTGAAGTCGGCGCAGCGCGGGCAATACCAGCCCTCGTAGACCCCCTTGGTGACCCAGCCGTTGTCGTAGACGCGCTGCATGATCTCGGCGACCTGGGCGGCGTGACGCGGGTCGGAGGTGCGGATGAAGAAGTCGTTGGTGGAATCGATGATCGGCATCAGGTCGCGGAACTTCTGCGCGTTGCGATCGGCCAGCTCCTGCGGCGAGATCCCCTCGCGCTCGGCCGCGGTCTCGATCGGCTCGCCGTGCTCGTCGGTCCCGGTCAGGAAGAAGACGTCCTCGCCACGCTGGCGCATGTGGCGGGCGAGCACGTCGGCGGCCATCGTCGAGTAGGCGTGCCCGAGGTGGGGCTCGGCGTTGACGTAGTAGATCGGAGTGGTGACGTAGTAGCTCACTTGCGGGCCTCCCTGCCGGTCAGCGCCTTGTAGAGGTCGTTGGCGCGGGTGCCGGTCAGCGCCGCGACGACGCTGGCCGCGGCGCGGGGACGGGCGCCGGACTGGACGAGATGGCGGAGGGCGTCGACGGCGAAGCTGATGTCTTTGTCGTGCTCTTCGGAGGAGGCGGGGCCGATCACGAGCACGATCTCGCCCTTGACGTCGCCGCGGAAGCGCCGCGCCAGCTCGCCAAGCGAGCCGCGGGCGATTTCCTCGTGCATCTTCGAGATCTCACGGCAGACGGCGGCCGGGCGATCGGGGGCGATCGCGGCCAGCGCCGCCAGCGAATCGCCGATCCGGCGCGGAGACTCGAAGGCGATCACGGTCTCGGCCGAGCGCAGCACCCGCTCCATCTCCCCTGTCCGCTTCGGCAGGAAGCCCTCGAAGCGCCAGCGGTCGGTCGGCAACCCGGAGGCGACCAGTGCCACCGGCACCACCGAGGGGCCGGGCAGGACCGTGACCTCGAGGCTGCGGTCGATGCAGCGGCGGATCAGCCGATAGCCGGGATCGGAGATCGCCGGCATCCCGGCGTCGGAGACAAGGGCGACGATCTCGCCGCGCTCGATCCGCTGCGCCAGCTCGGTCGCCCGCGCGGTTTCGTTGCCCTCGTGGTTGGAGACCAGGCGCGGCGCCGGGCGGATGCCGAGCTTGTCGAGCAGGCCGCCGGTGCGGCGAGTGTCCTCGCAGGCGATGTAGTCAGCGCTGACGAGAGCATCGCGGACCCGCAGGCTGATGTCGTCGAGGTTGCCGATCGGGGTCGGGCAGACGATCAGCTTGCCCGGCATCAGCCTTTCTCCCCGAGCTCGAGGCGGGCCATCGCCGCGGCGCCGATCATGCCGGCGTCGGGACCCATCTCGGCAGCGACGACGGGGGTCTTGTTCATCGGCGGCAGCGCCCTCGAGCGCAGCTCGCGGCGGGCCGGCTCCAGCAACAGATCGCCCGCCGCCATGACCCCACCGCCGACGACGATCACGTCGGGGTCGAAGATGTTGGCGAAGCTGGCAAAGGCGACTCCGAGGCGGCTGCCGATCAGCTCGAAGACCGCGATCGAGGTCGCGTCGCCGGCCAGGGCCGCCTCGGTCACCGCGGCGCCGTCGACCCCTTCTCCGGCGGCGAGCATCCTGCCGATCGCCGAGCTCGGCTCGCG
>DATCBF010000010.1:0-4488 GCA_036512025.1 Solirubrobacterales bacterium | reverse complement strand
CGTCAAGACGACACGACCGGCGCCCTCGGCTTCCACCCTCAGCGTGTCGCCGGGCTCGAAGCCCGCCTTTCGGAACGGGGCCGCGGGTATCGTCACCTGATGCTTGCTGGATACCCTGGTCTGGTTCTTTACCTTCTCAGCCATAGGTAAAGACTACTCGCCCTTTGGCGTTGCCGCAAGGTCTCCGCCGAGGTCATTTCACTAGGCACTGGTGCCTAAACATGGTCAAATCGACCGCAACAGCGCCTATTTTGCAGATCGAGACCATGTCGCGGAATCGCTTTCATTCCGCATCAAATAGCGGAATCTGGCCCTCTGAGCCGTCCTCCCGGTCGCTCCTGGGCACCGTCATCGCGTCGCAGGAGCCACTCGATGTCTCAATGGCCGAGCTTGCTAGAGGGGCAGAAGGGTCTAAGCGCTAGAGACCGCGGCTACTTGGCCACGAGCTACAGAACGACAGTCCGCGCCGCATTCAAGACTTCGACGAGGAAGACCGGCGGGTCGTCGGCCTGTATCGCGGCTTCGCGATAGACCCGCGGATTCTTGTCTGCTGATTGGCTCAACTCTGCCGCCACGCTGTCGCGTGTCTCGCGGAACTGCGGCCAGATCTCAGCCAGATCAGTCTCAAGCTTGTCCTCGAAGTTGGCGGAGGATCCACGTACACGCCGCTCAGGCCATTCCTCGGGGACTTCGCCGCAAAGGGCAAGGAGGCGCTGATTCTTCTCCGCCTCCCCAGTGTTCTTGGCGGCGGCATCACCATCGAATAGCGCAAAGAACGGGATCTTTAGTTGCTGGAGGATTGCGATGGCGATGCATACGTTTCGCTTATTGCCGCAGGCCGCAATGGCGACGCCGTCGCGGTCGAGCCCTCCCTGTCGCTCGGCGATACCTCCAAGGACGGCGGCATCCGTCGAGCCCTCGCAAAGAAGAACTCCCTGGGCGAAGATCGCCTCGCGGAGATTCGTGGCCAGGGCTGCTTCAACACTGTTGGCTACGTCGCCCGTGAACCCAGCCTCCCCGATTGCCGCCTGGATCGCATCGGCGTCCGTGGCCACGCACGTGGTACCGCCAGAAGAATCGCGACGGCATAAGCGGAGATCCCCGAACAGGGCAGGATGGGTGAAGTACGGAGAATGAGTGCTGTACGCAACTTGGATTGGTCGTCCTGCGTCACCACGCGCAAGTTCCTCCAGGGCGGCTGCTAACGAGCGCGCCTGAAGCGGGTGTTGGTGGAGCTCGGGCTCCTCAATGGCCAACATCAAGGCGCGGGATTCTTGGTCTCCCTGCTCAGCGGAGGACGGAACTGCTTCTGCGATCTCGTGCAGGAGTCCAATTACGAGAGCACGCTGAAGTCCATGACCCTGCAAGTCTGGCTCAATCGCGCGGCCTCCACGGTCACTCACCAACGCGCGTACTGAGATGCGCGGAGCACTTGGGTCGGCAATTTCGTCAGTGAGCTTGACTCCAGCGTCGGGAAAGTAGGTCTGAACACGCTTCGTCAGCGCGTCGGAGAGCAGGAGCAGATCTCTACCTCGCGCCGCAGCCACAAGTTGCTTAATTTGATCCTGTGCTTTCTGCTGCAAGTCCCTGATGCTCTCTTTCGTGTTAGAGCCAAGCTCCTCCACAACTGAAAGCAGGCGGTCCAAGATCGTGCCGCGGCCTTCTTGCAGCGCTTCAGGGGCTCCAGTGGTAGCGGCTACCAACACGTAGTTGAACCGGCTGGCCAGGAGTGGAGTGCCAGTGAAGCCTCCGAGATGGCGCGCGTCGCTCGGGTGCGGATCGCATTTGGTTGGGTTTTCGCGCTCCCAGGTCTCCATGGCCGCCAGTACCTCCGCCTTCGCCGTAGGCGGGTCAGGCAAGCCCAGCGCGTCGCCCTTTGCCTCGTGAAGGGCTTTGTATGCCAGTCGAAGCTCCACAGCTTTCTCGATCTTGCGGATCTCCTCGAAGTCCGGAAAGACCAGTGCGTTACCCGACAATTTCTCGCCTTCCTCCGGGCTCCAGCTTCGGGTCAGCGTGGTTGTGTTTCCAACGACGTAACGCCCAAGGGCATCTCGGTCGGCTGGAGTGAGATCGGAGAACGTGGCGGCGACGATGACCTCGTTCACCGGCTCGTCCGTATCGAGCGTGTGATGCAGGTCCCGTTCGGCGAGGTCGCCACCGGTGAAAAACCAGTCCAGCGCGTTGAGGATCGTTGACTTGCCGGCGCCGCCGCTGCCGACCAATGCCGTCAGATCATCGAAGTCGACAGAGACCTCGGATGCCGATCGAAACCCACGAATATGCGCCGAGGCCAGCTTCACGGCGCTCGCTACCGCCGCGTAGCGCTAGCTATGTTCGCCCCAGTCACGCGGATGGTGCCAATTCGTTTTCCACGTGACGAACTCTGCGGGATCGAAGGGATCGTCAAGGACGACGATCGAGACGACTTGGTCAGGCAAGAGCATGAGCGGATGCCGCCCCTCGTCGCTGTCGTAATCCCAGAAGTGGTAGCGGTCGAGCCCGTCTTTGGCGATGCGGGTGGGTCCAAAGTCCATCGATGCACAGGTGCGCACGATGTCCTGCCCGTCATCCTGGCTGTAGAAAGTCAGCGTGACCTTCTGCCGCTCTTCGAGGGCTTCTAGAAATACGGCGTGATCTTGATGCATGGCGAGAAGCATACCGTGGCAAATACGACAGCGTTCCCAGGTCGACGGTTGGTCCGGGCCTCTGTGAGAGCGGATCGCGGGTCAGGACGACCCGCGAAGGCATGGCCTCCTTGCTCAAGTCGAGCGAATCGGATCGCAGCCGATGATCTCTTCGATCCATCCTCGAAACCGGCGAACGCTCTGCGCGTCTCAAGGTGGCTAAGTCAGCGTTGAGGACGCATTTCCCTTGAGAGTTTGTCCCGTCTGGATTGGTGCAGACAATGCATTGCGGATACGTCCGAAACAAATGTGAGGCTGCTCGGCCGTGCCTTACGAGCGGACCATCGAGATCGGGATTGTGGAGGGCGTGGTCGTCCGCTTGAGCCAGTCGGGCACGCCGATCGACCGCTACTCGGTGATCCTTCTGGCCTTCGTTGATGGCGCTTGGGAGACGATTCGCGTCTACGACAATCATCGGGGGACGCATCACATGCACCGCTACACTCGGAGGGGCGGAAAGCAGCCAGAAGCGCCGTTTCACGAAGGACCGGCGAACGAGGCAATCCCAGCAGCAATAGCCCATCTCAAGGCCCATTGGGAAGCGATAATCGAGTCATGGAAGAGCTAGCCAAAAGCAAGAACACCCCCGGCACGGATGCCGCTTTCGACCTCCTGAGTCGGGTCGCTGTCGATCCTGAAAGCGAGGAGCGCTATCCGAGCGGGACCGTCTTAATCCCCGCCGATTCGCCCGATGCCTCGAAGCTCATGTCTCGTGCGATTGACGAGCGCAAGCCGATGGCGATCGTCTTCCCCGATGGATCAGACGTGGTGGCGCGGCCTCCCGCTGCAACCGGCCCAGCCCTGATCGTCGTGCTCAGTCTCTTGTGGCTGGCCGACCACCTTCGGCGCAAGCGCGATCGGCAGACGTTCGTGCCGCGCGAGTGGGTGACCGAGTTCCACGCTGCCGGTTCTGCTGGCAAGCCCCACCTGGTCGCCTAGGTCGGACTGGCATCGGCGCATTTCATTGGGCACTGGTGCCCAAACCCCGATAAATCGACCGTAAACAGCGACTATTTCGGGGGCGGTAGCCGAACCGCATCAACCGGACTCATTCCGCATCAAATAGCGGAATCTGCCCCATTTCGCCGCCCTCCTGGTCGTTCCTGTCACGCCGGAGGCCGCGGGTTCGAGTCCCGTCGCTCCCGTATCTAGAAGTGCCTGGAAATAAGGGACTTTCCGGCTCGTTCGAGGAGGTTGGCCGGGTCCATTTTCATCGGTTCACCTTTGCGACAGTCCAGCCATGTTGGGATAAGCAGCTGGGCTATCCTCGCAACCCGTCCTCAACCTGCGCCAAGACCGCTTGTAGGTCCACCCGGTCCGAGAGGTCGATCGGCGCCACTGCCTCGGTTCTGCCTTTCAGGCTCAGGACCGCCTCCTCCGCGAGGCTGAGCACTCGACCTGGATCGTGCCCTTCACTTGCCCCCTTGTCATGGTTGCGCTCGAACTCGCCGACGTAGATGACAGCCAGCTCGCCGGCGTGCTTTTTGTCGGTCTCGCGGCGAATGACGAGCATCTGTACGACCTGCGTCCCTGGTGCCACCGCGAAGGTCTCTTTCACTGTGGCCAACACATTGCTCCCGAGCGCTTGCAGATAAAGAGCGTTGATCTCGGTTTTCGTCCGTTTCTTCAGCGCCGGTTTGCCGCCCGGAGTCCGAGCGGGTTTTCGCTCGGGAACGATCGCCTCGGGGGAGACGAATTGCATCACGACTGTTGTCCGCTCACCCTCGCAGTTGATTGGTGCTGCTGGCGCCTCGTTATCGGCAAAGGCCTGCTCAAGGGCAGTGATCGTGTCCTCGGGCTCGTT
>DATCBF010000009.1:0-6582 GCA_036512025.1 Solirubrobacterales bacterium | reverse complement strand
GGCCGATCTTCTTCGGAATCTCCTCCGCAGGGATGCCGGCGCCGAGCAACTCCCCGGCACGGCGGTTGCGACCGGTCGGCGCCATCACCGTCGCGGTCAGGTCACCGACGCCGGCGAGACCGGAGAAGGTCTCCAGTTCGGCTCCGCGTCCGATCGCGTAGGCGATGCACTCTTGCCAGATCGCGGCGGCGGCGATGCCGGCGGCATTGAGCCCTTGCGGCTCGGCCGCCGCCGCCGCCAGGGCGGCGGCGTTCTTGGCGGCGCCGGCCATCTCGACGCCGATCACATCGCGGGAGCGCTCGCAGACGAGGCCGGCGCGGTCGAAAACCTCGCCCATCTGATTGCGAAGATCGGCGTCGGCGGAGCCGAGCACGAGCGCGGCGGAGCCGGAGACCGCCTCACGAGCGTGGGCGGGCCCGCCGAGGCAGGCGATCGCCCGCGCCCGCACCCGCTCTCCCACATACTCGGCAGGAAGCTGGCCCTGGGGAGCGATCAGCCCCTTGGTCAGCAGCAACACCGAGGATCTTCCGCCGACCCGGTCGGCGATCGCCCCGACCGCCTGCGGCAGCGATTTCGAGGGAATCGCCAGACAGATGAGATCGAGGCCGGCAAGCTCGATGTCGGAAGCGGCGCGGACGTCGACGGAGTCGGGCAGGCTGACCCCCTCGAGATAACGGCGGTTCTCGCGCACCTCGTCCATCTCGGCAGCGCGGGCCACATTTCTGGCTCCGAGCTGGACGTCGAGGCCGCCGCGAGCGAGCAGCACCGCCAGCGCCGTGCCCCAACTACCGGCGCCGATCACTGCCGCACGGCGCATCGGCGGCAGGCCGCCCAGGTCCTCCCACTGCAGCTCGACGTTGGGCCAGATCCGCGCGGTCACGGTTTCGGCCAGGGCGGGAGACGGCTCCTCCGCCTGGGGGAAAGTCATCCCCTTGCCGAGCCTGATCTTGACCTTGCGGGGACGGATCCGCCAGCCGCGCCGCACGTGTTCGCTGCCGATCACGGCGACCGGGACGACCCGTGCCCCGGTCTGCAGGGCGAGGCGGCCGACGCCGCGCTTGGGCGAGGCCAGGGCGCCACTGCGTATCCGCGTGCCCTCGGGGAAGATGCAGACCGTGCCGCCGCGCTCTACCACCTCGCGGGCGGTCTCGACCGAATCCTCGTCGGATTCGCCACGGCGGATCGGGAAGGCGCCGAGTCGAGAGAGCAGCCAGCCCTGCCAGCGGCGCTCGAACAGCTCGACCTTGGCGACATAGTTGAGCGGCTTCATCCACGGCAGGCAGGCGCCAATCACAAAGGGGTCAAGGAAGCTGCGGTGATTGGAGGCGACGATCAGGCCGCCCTTGACCCGGGCGTGCTCGCGGCCGTTGCGGGAGAGGCGGAAGTAGGCGAGGAAAAACGGCAGCAGGAAGAGGCGGGCCAGGTGGTAGAGCGGCCAGTTGACGCCGTGCTTGCGCGTGTACTCGTGGTACGCCAGAAGGCGCTCTTCGGTCACAAAAAGCGCTACACGAGTGAGGGGTTGTGGTTACCCCTCAAGGGGAGTGGCCGGGGATCGGGGGTCCTCCGGCGGAGGCCGTACGTCTCGCACATCCCGGCGGGGTCAGGGTGGTCGCTCCCAGGAGCCTCCGGCGGAGGACCCCCGATCCCTACCAAGCCGTCTCGATGAGCTCCTTCAGCTCCTCGCCGCTGGGTGGGCTTGGGGTGAAGGAGAGCTCGGTGCGGTTGAGGATTGCCTCCACGGCCTCATTGAGCTTGCTTCGGTCCGCTCCTGAAGCGCCCAGGCCGGGTGGATTGCCGCCCAGGGCTTGGATTCTTAGTTCTATGTGGTCGGGGTCTGTTTCCAAGACTGCCGCCAGGGCTATCAGGTGATTTGGGGCCCTTGGGACCATGAAGGCCATTGCCCCGGGGAGGATTGCCGCGTTTGTGAGGGCGTGGGGGCTGCCGCAGATTCGGACCAGGGTCTGGCAGATCACGTGGTGGAGGGCGAACATTCCTGAGTCGATCGCGTAGCCGCAGAGGATCGAGCCGAGGGCGAGGGCGCCCCGGTCGCGGGCTTCTGGGTCTTGGTCAAGGGCTTTGGCGATCGCGCCTGCTCCCTGCAGGGCGGTCATCTGCGAGACGGGGTTGGCAAACGGGGTGTAGAGGGAGTCGGCGCCGTGAGCGAGGGCGTTCATCGAGCTCATCCGCAGCTCGGCCTCGGGCTGGCTCGTGATCAGATCGGGGTCGGCGATCACCAAAGCCGGGCGGACCATGCCGGCGACCCGTTCTTCCGCGCCCTCGGGCAGGCGGTGGATTCCGGTCATCTCCGCTCCCGACATCGTGGTCGGGATCGCGGCGACCCGAGCGCCGGTGACCGAGGCAACAGCCTTCGCCGTGTCGATCGTGCGCCCCCCGCCAAGGGCGACAAGGCGCTGTGAGCGGACCGTGTCGAGAAGCGCGGCGGCAGCTTTTGGCACGCCTCCGGGGTCGACCTCGTGGACGGCCTCGGCGGCCGCTGCCAGCTCCTCGGCGCCGAGGAGCGCCCGCGGCGTGCTCAGCAGCTCGAATGGGGCGAAGCCGTTCTCGCGCAGCAACGCCGGCGCCGCGTCGATGCCGTCCCCGCGGAAGACGACGTCGCGCCCGGCGTCACGCCAGATGAAGTCGCCGCTCACCCGGGCGAAGCGGCCCGCGGGTTGACCACCGGCCGCAACTTCGGCTCGACCTCGGCTCGCAGGTGCTCGTAGTCGGGCGGTAGCGAGAGCTTCTCCCCCAGATGCTCGAGTGGCTCGTCGACGGTGAAGCCGGGGCCGAGGGTGGCGATCTCGAAGAGGACGCCGCTCGGCTCGCGGAAGTAGATCGAGCGGAAGTAGAAGCGATCGATCACCGGGGTCGGCTGTGCCCCGCCGGCGATCGCGCGCCGGCGCCACTGCTCGTGCTCGTCCATGTTCGAAGCCCAGGCGACATGGTGGACGCTGCCGGCGCCCTGCAGCGCCCGCTCGGTCGGCGGCTCGTCATATGTGTAGAGGCCGCCGCGTTGCTCGCCACGCGCCTCCCAACCCTCGCCGGATGGCTCGAACTCAAGCGACTCGAAGAGAGCGCTGCTCGCCTCTGGCGCGGCGCTGTAGGCACGGACGGCGTGGAATCCCTGCAGGGCCAGCTCGGCCGGCACCTCGGGGTGGTCGGCGATCAGCAGCTCGTCACCTGTCTCGACCACGAGCAGCTCGTGGTCGAGCCCCTCCGGGTCGGAGAAGCGCAGGCTGCCCTCGGAGCGCTCGGGCTCAACCCCGTTGGCTGCGAGGCGCTCGGCCCAGAAGGCGAGTGAGTCCTCGGAGCCGACCCGCCAAACGATCCGGTGCACGGCGCCGGCGCCGGCGCGGCCTTGCGGCACTCCCGGGAACTCGAAGAAAGTGAGGTCGGAGCCGGCGCTGCCCTTCTCGTCGGCGTAGAAGAGGTGGTAGACGGTCGGCTGATCCTGGTTAACGGTTTTCTTGACGAGACGAAGGCCCAGCACCCCCGCGTAAAAGTCGACGTTGCGCTGGGCGTCCTCGGTTATCGCGGTTATGTGGTGAATCCCCTCTAGCTTCATGGCTGCACGTATAGCATCCTCTCAATGAGCCGCGGGCGACGACGATGGGTCAAAGCACTTGTTGCCCTCGGCTCGGTGCTCGCCTTCCTCAGCGTCTTTGCGATCTGGACCGAGCGCCAGGCGCTCAACACCGACGACTGGGTCAGCACCAGCGACCGGCTGCTGCAGAACGAAACGGTCCGCACGGCGGTCGGCAACTACCTGGTCGATCAGCTCTACGAAAACGTCAACGTCAAGCAGGAACTGAAAAGCCTGCTCCCGGGCGAAACCAAGCAGCTCTCCGGGCCGCTCTCGGGCGGGTTGCGCCAGGTCGCCGGAAGCGGCGCCGATCAGCTGCTGCAGACCTCGACCGCGCAGGAACTCTGGGAGAACGCCAACCGCTCCGCGCACGAACAGCTCGTCGCCGTGCTGGAAAACAAGGGCGATGCGGTTTCGACCGACGAAGGAGACGTCAAACTCAACCTCGGCAGCCTCGTCACCAACCTCGCGAATCAGATCGGCTTCGGCTCCGAACTCGCCGACAAGCTGCCGCCCGACGCGGCCCAGGTCGAGATCCTCCATTCCGACCAGCTGAAGACCGCGCAGAACATCGCGATCGCGATCAAGGGACTTGCGCTGCTGCTCTCGATCCTCACCTTTGCCGCCTTCGGCGCCGCGATCTATCTCTCGCGCGACCAGCGCTGGGTCACGATCCTCTTCTGCGGAATCGGCCTGATCGCGGCGGGCTTTGCCGTGATCGTCGCCCGTCACGTCGCCGGAGGGATCGTGGTCGGCCAGCTCGTGGTCGATGAAAGCGTGAAGCCCGCCGGCGAAGCGACCTGGTCGATTGCCACCTCGCTGATGACCAGCATCGCGACGACCGTGATCCTGGTCGGCGTCCTCTTCTCCGCCGCCGGCTGGCTCGGCTCGCCGACCGGCTCGGCCAAAGCGAGCCGCAGAACGATGGCGCCGGTGCTGCGCGACTACCCGGCCTTCGTCTACACCGGCTTGGCGCTGATCGTCTGCATCTACTTCCTCTCGGCCCCGACCCAGGGCCTGCGCTCCTTCGTCACCACTCTGATCGTCGCCGGCATGGCCGCCTTCGGCATTCACGAGCTGCGCAAACAGACGGCAAGCGAGTATCCGGACGCCCACTTCCACGAAATGTTCGGGCAGACCAAAGACCGCGTGGTCGACGCCGTCAAAGGCGCCAACCTCGGTGAGCGAGCTTCGAAACTGCGGCTCCCGGAGATGCGGAAGCCAGGAAGCGACGAGGGGGCGACATCGGAGGCCCCGACCACAGCCCTCCCCACCGACGAGGGAGACGCCCGCCTCGGTCGCCTCGAGCGACTCGCCAGCCTCCACGAAAAGGGCGTGCTGACCGACGAGGAGTTCGCGGCCGAGAAGTCGCGCGTCCTCGGCTCCGCCGGCTCTGACTCCTGAGAGCCAAGCCCGCCTCCGGAATCGAACCGGAAACCTCCTGATTACAAATCAGGTGCTCTGCCAATTGAGCTAGGCGGGCAGCTTGACGAATATAGAGCGAATGGACGCGAATTTCCGACTGCTGGGGCCCGGCGAGGGTGGCGTGTTGAGTAAGGCGATCGCCGCTTCCTACGGCGATACCTATGACGTTCGCTGGGTCTACGACGCCGGCGAGGTGTGCTCACGGCTTGCCGACGGGACCTACGTCTCCTGGGTTGCCGAGACAACAGACGGGGAGCTGCTCTGCCATACCGGCCTGAGCCGGACCGACCCCGGCGATGCGGTCGGGCATTCGGGACAGGCGGTGACGATGCCCGCCGCGCGCGGCCAGCATCTCTTCACCCAGACCAAAAAGCACCTGATGGACTGGGCTCGGAAGCAAGGGATGGCGGGGATGTTCAGCGAGGCGACAGCCGTGCATCCCTTCAGCCAGCGCGCGATCTGCGAGCTGGGCGGACACGAGACCGGGTTCCTGCTGGGCTGGATCCCGGCGACGGTGTCAAATGACGCTGCCGCCGACGCTCCCCGCCACCGCCAGTCGGCGGCGCTCTTCTACACGAAGCTGAACGACGGTCACAAGCGCCAGGTCTACGCGCCCGAGCGCCACCACGGAATCGTCGCCAAGACCCTCGGCCTGTGCAAGCTCCGCGGCACGCTCGCCGACCCTCCCGCCGACGCCGAGCTGGCCGCTCGCAGCGTGCTGCACGTCGACGTCGACGTCGACCACAACCTGGCGCTGATCACCGTCACCGTCCCCGGGGCGGATCTCGAGGAGGCGATCGCCGCCGAGCGCCACCACCTCTTTCACCGCATGAAGCTCGACGCCCTCTACGTCGACCTGCCACTGGAGACGCCGTCGACGGCCCTGGTCACCGACCATCTGGAGCGGCTCGGAGTCTCCTACTCAGGGGTCTTCCCCAACACACGGACGGACGGAGACGTCCTGCGAATGCAGTCTCTGCACCGGGTCCGAGTCAAGGCCGACGACATCGCCGTCGCCTCCCCACACGGCCAGGAACTGCTCGAGTACGTACTGGCAGATCTGCCCTAGAGGGGGACCTCACGGGACTCGAGGTGGGCTCCCACCTTTCGCTTCACCCGCTGCAGGGCGTTGTCGACGGTCTTGGTGTCGCACTCGAGGCGCTCGGCCACGGCCTCGTAGGAATGACCGTCGAGGTAGAGCGAAAGGACTCGGCTCTCGAGGTCGGAGAGAACACCGGACACACCCGAGAGACAGGCGACGAGGCTTGCCAGCTCCTCGGTGGCGATCACCTGGTTGACCGGATCGAAGACCGTCGGGCCGGGCAGAATCTCATCCAGTGTCGTGTCGGAATCGCCTGCCGCAGCCGGGGTCTGGCTGAAAGAGACGTATTGGTTGAGCGGGGTGTGCTTGTTGCGAGTGGCGGTCTTGACCGCCGTGATGATCTGGCGCGTGATACATAGCTCGGCGAAGTTGCGGAAGGACGACTCGCGGTCGGTGCGGTAGTCGCGGATCGCCTTGTACAGGCCGACAAGACCCTCCTGGATGAGGTCTTCGGAGTCGCCTCCGGCCAGGA
>DATCBF010000008.1:0-14153 GCA_036512025.1 Solirubrobacterales bacterium | reverse complement strand
CGACGTAATCCTTACCGCGGACCTGCCCAAGACCCGCTCCGGCAAGATCATGCGGCGGCTGCTGCGCGACATCGCCGAGGGCCGGGCGCTGGGCGATGTGACGACTCTGCGCGACCCCGAAGTGATGAAGGAGCTGGAGGCGAAGATCGCCGAGGAGCAGGCCGAGGAGAGCTGAGGCGAGCGGCCTATCCGGCCCGCTGGCCGACCATCCGCTCGACCGCGACCTCGAGCGCCTGCAGCTGTTCCTGGACGCTGCGCAGTTCGCGCAGCGCCAGCGCCTCGGCCGTCATCTGCTCGGCCTCCAACTCTTCCTCGACCTCGGCGATCTCGGGGGCGAGGAAGCGCTGGGCAAAGGCGCCGGTCAGCAAGGCGACGAAGCCGATGCCGACGATGAGGATGAAGGTGGAGACGATCTGGCCGCCGGTGGTCGTCGGGTAGATATTGCAGCCGAGGGTGGTCATTGTCGTGATCGCCCAGTAGGTGCCGTCCCAGAAGCTGAGGTGCTGGGTGTGCTTCTCAAAGGCGCTGAAGAGGGCGCCGCCGCCAACTACGGTCAGCAGGGCGAGCAGCAGCGCGTAGCGCAGTCCCTCGAGCGAGAAGACCTCGCGCGAGAGCTGGGCCAGCCGCAGCAGGCGCAAGAGCCGCAGTAGGCGCAGCGCCCGCAGGCTCTGCAGGCCGGCCGGCAGCAGCGGCGGCGTCAGGACGACGATGACGACGTCGAGCGGGTGACGGCGGAGCCAGGCGCGGCGGTCGGGGACGACGGCCAGCATCACCACCAGCTCAATCAGGAAGGCGAGCCAGGTGACCCAGTTGAGGGCGATCGCGGCCTTCTCCAGCGCGCCCCCGGGCTGGGACTCGGTGATCGCCACCGTCGGCAGCGTCAGCGCCGCCGCGATCAGCATCGGCGTGTTGAGGAATTTGGCTATCCGGGTGCTGCGCGCGTCCATCCCCGGCTCGAAGCGAGCGGGCTTTTCGGTCGCCGTGGAGTCCACCTCGCCTGCTTCGACGCCGCCCGGGCGACCCCCTTCGTAGCCACGGCCCGGACTCTCTAGCGACATGTTTGGCGACTCCTTCGTACCATGGCCCAGACAGCAACCGACCAGGAGACACAATCTCGATGACCACCAGCACCGCCACGCAGGACTACAAGGTCGCCGACATCGGCCTCGCCGAGTTCGGGCGCAAGGAGATCGGCCTCGCCGAGGTCGAGATGCCTGGCCTGATGCAGATGCGCGAGGAGTTCGGCGCGGCGCAACCGCTGAAGGGCGCCCGCATCACCGGCTCGCTGCACATGACGGTGCAGACGGCGGTGCTGATCGAGACCCTGGTGGCGCTTGGCGCCGAGGTGCGCTGGGCAAGCTGCAACATCTTCTCGACCCAGGACCACGCGGCGGCCGCGATCGCCGAGACCGGGATCCCGGTCTACGCCTGGAAGGGCGAGACGCTGGAGGAGTACTGGTGGTGCACCGAGCAGGCGCTGCTTTGGACCGACGGCGAGGGCCCGAACATGATCCTCGACGACGGCGGCGACGCGACGCTGCTGGTCCATAAGGGCGTCGAGTTCGAGAAGGCGGCGGCGGTGCCCGATCCCGAGACCGCCGATTCGGGCGAGTTCAAGATCATCCTCGAGACCCTGCAGCGCTCGCTCGCCGAGGACCCACAGCGCTGGACGCGCGTGGCCGCGGCGATCATGGGCGTCACCGAGGAGACGACGACCGGCGTCCACCGCCTCTACCAGCTGGCCGAGACCGACGACCTGCTCTTCCCGGCGATCAACGTCAACGACTCGGTCACCAAGTCGAAGTTCGACAACCTCTACGGCTGCCGCCACTCGCTGGTCGACGGCATCAACCGCGCCACCGACGTGATGATCGGCGGCAAGGTCGCCGTGATCTGCGGCTACGGCGACGTCGGCAAGGGCTGCGCTTCCTCACTGCGCGGCCAGGGCGCGCGGGTCGTCGTCACCGAGATCGACCCGATCTGTGCCCTGCAGGCGGCGATGGAGGGCTACGAGGTGCGCAAGCTCGACGACGTCGTCGAGACGGCTGACATCTTCGTCACCGCCACCGGCAACAAGGACATCATCACCGGCGACCATATGGCGCGGATGAAGCACAACGCGATCGTCGGCAACATCGGCCATTTCGACAACGAGATCGACGTCGCCGGCCTCGAAGGCCGCGGCGATGTGGAGCGGATCAACATCAAGCCGCAGGTCGACGAGTGGCGCTTCGCCGACGGGCACTCGATCGTCCTCCTCTCCGAGGGCCGTCTGCTCAACCTCGGCAACGCGACCGGCCATCCGAGCTTCGTGATGTCGAACTCGTTCACCAACCAGGTGATCGCCCAGATCGAGCTCTTCAGCAAGGCGGCGGAGTACGAGGCAAGGCAGGTCTACGTCCTGCCCAAGCACCTCGACGAGAAGGTGGCCCGCCTGCACCTCGCCGCCCTCGGCGTCGACCTGACCGAGCTCAGCGCCGACCAGTCCTCCTATCTGGGGATCCCGGTCGAGGGGCCGTATAAGCCGGACCACTACCGCTACTGAGCATCTCAGTCGCGGCAGCGCAGGGCTCTCGCGCTCCTCGCGACAGACGGGCCACTTGAGGCCCGCGTCGCGGCCAGAGTTAGACCACAAACACGCGGGTTCCTCCTCCGCTCCCGATTCATTTACTGCATGATTTGCAGGCAGTTTGATGCTGGGAACTCGCCCCTGTCCGTGCTAGGAATACTAGCCTTGACACTAAGTACAACGTCGTCTATCTTTTCTGGCGTCGGCTTTCGGAGCGAAGGTTGGCAGGGAAACGTCACCGCAGGACAAGTGCCAACAGGGAACGGCCCCCCGGGAAGGGGTCCAGGGAAAAGGGAGAGGTATCTCAGTGAAACGGGACTTCAGAGCAGGGACCACGGTCGCGCATCGCGCTTCCGCCGATTCTTCACAACCGGCGTTGACCTGTTCTCCCTGGCAGGCGATGTCCGAGGAGCAGGGCGAACGGCATCCGCGGCGCTTGGGCCGGCCTTTCCCCCGGCTCAACTCTCGAGCCGTTCGCCCTTGCTCCGTTCACCTCGCAGATTTTGCAGTTATCGCACTCACCGCAGCACCCGCCGCGACCCCCAGGGCTCGCGTCGGCCTCATTGAGCGGTCCAACCGGTCGGACGGGAATGGGTTCCCGGTCCGACCGTTGTCAACAAGGCCGGTCGGGTTGATCCCGGCGGGCGCTACAGAAGGAGAGTCACTCTGATGTTCTCTAGATTCCGTGATCACTTCGGCACGGCCGGTCTGGTCGTGGCGATTGTGGCGCTTATCGCCGCCCTCGCCGGCGGCGCCTTTGCCGCCACCGGCGGCGGCAGCGCAACCGCCTCCAAGGCCAAGGCAGGCAAGCCGGGTAAAACAGGCAAAACAGGGCCCGCAGGGCCAGCGGGCCCGGCAGGACCCGCAGGCCCGGCAGGACCGGCGGGAGCCAAGGGCGATGCCGGAGCCGCCGGCACCAACGGCACCAACGGAACGAACGGCACCGATGGCGAAGATGGCCAGAACGGAGCTGACGGCACAGACGGCGCCAGCGTAACCCCGACTCCCGAAACTCCGGGCGTCATTTGCAAAGCCGGAGGAACCAAATTCGTCGTCGGCACCGGCACTCCTCACTATGCCTGTAACGGTGAGCCCTGGACGGCAGGCGGGACCTTGCCGACCGGTTCCTCCGAGACCGGTGTCTGGAGCTTTGGGACCACAACAACTACAGACGAACATACCGTTGTTCCGATTCCGTTCAGCATCCCATTGGCGGCACCGCTTGACAAGGAACACGTTCATGTGATCGGAGAAGACGGTGAAGAAATGATCGGGATCGAACCGCCGGGAGAGCAGCCGACCACGGCCTGCACTGGAGATGCTGACGCGCCAACCGCAACCGCAGGAAACCTTTGCATCTACGTAGGTTGGCTGGTGGGCAACGATGCAAGCCACACCGAAGTGCCAACACTTTCATCGTTGCTTGTATTGAAACCGGACGGTGAAATCGCACCGGGGGCCAGCACGGGTGCGGCAACAGCGGGCGCCATCATGGATGTGTACCTGACTCCGGCAAGCGCCGTTGGGTACGGAACCTGGGCCGTGAAGGCTCCCTAATCAACAAGACAGTTTCATCGGTGAATCATCCACCGACCTGACTCGACCCGACCCGGACGGCTCATGCCGTCCGGGTCCCGGGGTCCGGGTCCCGGGCTCGCAGAGCCGATAGCTCTACAGAATCAACACCACACCTCTAACCCACCTATGACAAGAACACTCTCTTCACACTTTTTCGGTGGCCTCCGCGCCCAGGGGCGTCGCGCAGCCCGGAATATCGGCCTTGCGGCACTTGTGCTCACGGTCCTCTTCGCTACTTGCGCTTTCGGGGCCGGCTCGGCCTCTGCGGCCTACATTCATCCTCCCAATCCCGAATTCTTTGGCCCCGACGGCACATCTGCCACCGTCTTCGAAGACAGTGGCAGTTTGGACCCCGGCAGCCTTGCGATCGACGAGGCACGCCACCGCCTCTACATGCTGCGAACGATCGGCAAAAAGGAAAACAACGATTCGAGCGTTCCAAGAATCTACGGCTTCGATGTATCCGCTCCCGGCGTCCACACCACGCTGAGCGGGTTTCCCGCGGCTGCGCCCTCTGTCTTTTCTGGGCTGTCTGTGGACAACAGCGCCGGCTCTCCCGGCTACATCTACTACGGAAATCACAGCTATACCCCGAACGGCGTGCTTCGGGAAGATTTCCTGCTGAAAGGCGCGTTCAGCAGTGACCCTGAATTTGACTCGGCGGGTCATCTCTGGATCTCCAAAACCTCGGATGCGACGATCGACGAGTACTCGCCGGGCGGTGATTTGCTCAAAGCGGTCAGCGTTGTCGCTCAGGGCAATCCCGCTGAACTCGCTATCGACCGCTCCACTAATGACCTCTACGTCGCCAGGGAACCGAACCTGGGCGGCGTCTGGAAATATACGGCGGCGAGTGGCTATGAATCCGGCACGCCGTTCATCACGGGCTCGGCTTTAAAAATCGCGTTCGATGCGACCCATCATGTTCTCTATGTGTTGCGTAACAGCAGAGTCGATGCCTACAACACCGATGGCACGCTAGTCGAGGAGTTCGCGGTCGGCTTCACTGCCCCGAATCAGGACCTGGCGGGCATGGCGGTTGATGAATCCACCGGCACCGTCTACCTCTCGAACCGCAAATACGGGCAGATCATGGCAATCCCCGGCGTCACCGTCCCGGACGAGACCGTAGGAGCGCAGACGGGCAAATCCACGGTCAGTGGCCAGGTCGACCCGGCGGGGGGCCCCGGTATCAACAGCTGCAAACTCGAATACCTTCCCGATGCCGCCTTCCACGAAGTCCAGAACGAGATCCAGACGGTGACGCTCTCGGGCGCCGCCGGGGGCACCTTCGGCCTCGGCTTCGGGAGGGAAGGATTCGAAAACGCAACCGGGACTCTCACCGCCGGCTCGACAAGCGTCACCTCTCTGCTTACGGCTGTCGGAACCGGGGACCTCGAAGTCGGCTCTTCGCTGGTTTCCTCGCTCTCGATATCGGCCGGCCGCTTCATCGAAGGCCAGCCGATATCGGGCGCCGGCATCCCGGCCGGAACGACTATTAAAAATGTGCTCGGCTCGCGTTGGCTTGTGCTCTCGGCCCCGGCGACGGCAGCGGGGACCGGAGTCGCGCTTTCCTCGGAAGGCCCGTCGCCTTTCTTTGTCAACGAGGAAATCACGGCCCCCGGCATTCCGCCCGGCACGAGAATACTTACCAGAGGGCCAGGAGCTCTAACCCTCTCTCAGGCTGCCACCGCGTCGTCCTCCGGAACCACGCTCCTCGTCGCGGAACCTGGACAGTCCTTCACGGGAGGGCTGGGGACAGGCACCGTCAGCGCCGGATCGAACAGCATCACCTCATTCGTCACGGCTACCGGCATCGGCACTCTCACCGCCGGCTCCCCTTCTGTCTCCACGTTCTCGACTTCGACCGGGACTTTTCCCCCGGGCCAGCCGATCTCGGGCCCCGGCATTCCCCCGGGAACGACGGTCAAAGCCAACTTCTTCAGCAACATCGAACTCTCCGCTCCGGCGACCGCGTCGGCAGCGGGGGCCGCGCTCTTCTCCGAAGGCCCCTCGCCCTTCGTCGTCGGGGAGGCTGTCTCCGGCGCCGGCATCCCCGCCGGCACGACGATCGTCGGAGCCGCCCCGGGAGTGCTCACCCTCTCTCAGTCGGCCACCGCTTCGACTACTGCGACGCCTCTTCATGCCACCCTTCCATTCGACGCTCCTGCTGCCGTCCTTCAGCATGCTCTTGAAACGCTGCCTTCGGTCGGCGCCGGGAACGTCGAAGTCAGCGGCTCCAGCGGCGGCCCGTACACGGTTGAATTCAAGGGCGCCCGCGCCGGGGACGTTCCCCTGCTTGCCGCGATCCCCGATCTCACTCCGCCGGGCGCGACCGCGAGCACGACGACGACGAGGAGTGGCGGCCTTGGCTGGAATGTCACCCCCAGCACGAGCCCATGCAATCCCGGTCCGCCGCTCACGGAAGCGACCAGCGTCAGCAGCACGCTGCCGGGCTTGGTCCCGGAGACGACCTATCGCTACAGGTTCGGAGCGTCGAATGCCAATGGCTCGAGCTTCAGCACGGAAAAGACGATCACACCCCACTGGGTGGACCGGATCAAGACCGAGGAAGCGACTGGCATCGGGCGTTTCGTGGCGACCCTGAACGGCTCCTTCAACGGCACCAACGAAGACACCCACTATCACTTCGAATGGGGAACGACGACATCCTATGGATCCGAATCGGCCGAAAACGACGCCGGCACGACCACGGGGTCGACGCCGATGTCTTTCGAAGCCACCGGCCTTGCCCCCGGCACGATCTACCACTACCGGGTCGTCGCCCATAACGGGAGCGGGGTCAGCCTTGGCGAAGACAGGACCTTCGAGACTCTCCCCGCCGTCCTCGGGATCGGCACCGATCCGGCCACCGAAACAGCGCCCCACGGCGCCAAGCTGAACGCCTCCTTCACCGGCACCAACCAGGACACCCAATATCACTTCGAATGGGGTCTGACCAATTTCTACGGGAATAACACCGGCGAAGAAGACGCCGGCCTCGGTAACAACGGAGCTTCGACGCCGCTCTCAACCGCTCTCGGCGGCCTGGAACCGGAAACGACCTACCACTACCGGGTGGTTGCCACAAACGGCTCCGGAACCAGCTCCGGCAAAGACGAAACCTTCAAAACCCCGCCGGCGGTGGCGGGTGTGAGCACCGGAGCGGCCAACTTGATCTCACTTTCGAGCGTGACCCTGACCGGCTCCTTCACCGGCAACGGAGACGCGACCAGCTTCTACTTCGACTGGGGTACGACGTCGGCCTACGGCAATCAGACCGCCGCTCCTCCGGGCGCCCCGGCGGGGGCGCCGAACGGGCCCGCCGACATTTCCGCCGAAGTATCGGAATTCAAAGGCTTCACGACCTATCACTACCGACTGGTGGCAACCAACAGTCAGGGCGCCACCTACGGGGCCGACCGCACCTTCACGACGCCCGCGGCGCTGCTCCCCTCTGTCGGCTCGACCTCCTCCTCGGCGATCGGCGCCACCACAGCGACCCTGGAAGCCCAGATCAATCCCAACCGCTGGGACACCGTCTATCTCTTCGAGTACGGCCCGAGCGCTTCCTATGGCTCGAGCACCCTGATCGAGGGCCCGATCGGCTCCGACATCTCGAACCACCTGGTCAGCGCCCAGCTCAGTGGCCTCGCCCCGGGAAGCGTCTATCACTTCCGCGCGGTGGCGATCAACTTCGCCGGCACCACCTATGGCCCGGACCGCACCTTCGCCACCCCCGATGCTCCGGCGATTGCCGCGAGCTCCGTGGCGGCGATCGGCAGCAGCACGGCGCACCTGAGCGCCCTGGTCACCGCCAACGGCGCCGCCACGGCCGTCGGCTTCGAATACGGAACCGACGGCTCCTACGGGCAGAGCACCACGCAGTCTCCGATCGGAGCGGATTTCGTCCAGCGCGAAGCAGGGGCGGAGCTGAGCGGCCTCGCTCCGGGAACGACATATCACTTTCGGGTGGTCGCGACAAACGGGCTCGGCGCGCGCAGCGGCCCAGATCGGACCTTCACCACTCAAGCCGAGGCGCCGCCGGGAGGGAAAGGCGCCCCCAAAAAATGCAAGGCGGGCTTTGTCAAGCGCCACGGCAAGTGCGTGAAGCATAAGAAATCCCACAAGAAGCCCCACCAGCACAGCACCCACAACCATGGTTGATCCGAGGGGAAAGCAGAGAGTGAAGCGCCTGATGCTGCTCATCGTCGGCATGCTTGCATTTGCCTGGCCGGCATTTACCAGCGCCCCCGCCTACGCGGCACTCAACCACGCGACGGTGGAAAAAGAATTCTCGGTGGGGTCCGAATGTTCCGAAATCAGGGACATCGCAATCGTCGAATCGACCGGCACGGTGTATGTGGACTGTAGTGTTTCAAGTGGCGGTTCGACCATTCGCAAGTTCAACCTTGCCGGCGAACCGGTTGCCTTCTCCGGCAGCGCCTCCTACATCGAAGGGAACGAGATCACCGGGACTCCCTCCAGCCTCACCGGAACCCTTGGCACGAATATCGCCGTCGACAACTCCAGCGTCCACAACGGCTTTATCTACGTGACGTCCGACTCCGAAGATAGTTACATCGACGTATTCAATCCCGCCGGAGAACGGATCACCTCGATCCCACCCCCCTCGGGGCCATACGGCTTGCACATGGAAGACGTGGATGTGAGTCCCAACGGAACCCCGTTTGTTCTCACGGGCTTCGATTCCCCAGAAGTCTTCGTCACGGTATTGATCGAATATGACACCTCCTTTCATGAAGTCCGCCGCATTTACTATGAGCGTGAAGGCCGGGTCCTCCGGGTCGATTCAACCGGAGCTCTATGGGTGCTGCTCCGGGGGGGGAAACTCAGCAGGTACGAACCCGACCAGTTCACCACCAACCTCTCCGTCGCTTTCGGCAGCCCGCCGGCGCTGATCCAGAGCGTCAAGGCCTCGACTACGCCGCTCTTCCCCGATCCACTTCTGCAGGGGCCGGACTTGCAGGGCCTGGATGTCGACCTGGGAAATAACGACCTCTACGTCGACCGCGGCAACCACATTGAGACCTACAGCGCCGGGACTGCAGAAGAAGCGCCCCATCAGAATGCGCCCTCCTTTGGCGAAGGCAAATTGACCTCCTCGCAGGCGCTGGCCGTGACCGCCGATCACCACGTTTACGCCGCGACCAGCGGCGCCAAAATGGTGATATTCGGGCCCGGAGATATCGTCCCCGACGTGACCACGCCGAAGGCCGCGGTCGACGACGTCGGCCACACTTCGGCAGTCGTCAAGGCCCACATCGACCTGGCCGGCGGCTCCAACGTCACCAGTTGCCAGCTCCAGTACGGCAAAACGGCCGCCTACACCGGCCCCGGTTCGGGAGTCGTTCCCTGCTCGCCCGATCCCGGCGCCGGCGCATTCGAAGGGCCCACCAACATCAGCGCCGAACTGCCGGCTCTGACGACTGGGACGACCTATCACTACCGTTTCAAAGCGGGCAATGCCAAAGGGTCGAATACCGGCATCGACCGCACGCTTGTCCCGGCCTTTGTGCTCAAGGTGAAGACGCTTGCCGCGACGGAAGTCGTCGATCACAGCGCAAAGCTGCAGGGATCCTTCGATCCTGACGGAATCGACACCAGCTTTCACTTCGAATACGGGGTCGACACGACATACGGGCTGAGCACGCCCTCGGTTGACGCGGGCGCAGCCGCCGGCGTCACGCCTGTCGAAGAAGAGCTGCCGGGCTTGCCGGCGGGGAAAGTCTGGCACTACCGGATCGTCGCGACGAACGGAAACGGCACCACCTACGGGGAAGATCGAGTCTTCAAGACGGCCGGCTCCCCTGAAGTGAACGGGCTGCGTGCAAGCGAAGTGACCGCGACATCGGCGCTGCTGCAGGCGCGGATCGATCCGGTCGGCTATGCCACCGAATACCGCTTCGAATATGGCACCACGCCCGAATACGGGCAGGCGGCGCCGGCGCCGGACGGACAGATCGGGCCCGAAAGCGGCCCGACCGAGCTTACCCAGCAGATCGTCGACCTGACACCTGGAGTCACGTACCACTTCCGCGTGGTGGCAACCAACAGATGGGGCACCACCACGACTCCCGACACGACCTTTGACTATGCGCCGCCGAGCTGTCCCAATGCCCACCTGCGCCAGCAGACGATCTCCAGCTACCTTCCCGACTGCCGTGCTTACGAGCTGGTCTCCCCAGGCAGCGCCGGGGCGGTGCAGCTGTGGCCGAGCCAGGTGGCATGGGACAGTTTCGGTGAATCGAGCACGCAGTACGGCCGTGAGGGCAGATGGGCGCTGAACACGGGCCAGGCCACCTCCCCTTCGCGATTTGCCTTTTTCGCCAACAACGGGGTGATCACCGGCCTTGACGCGCCCAACAAAGGCCTCGACACCTACCTGGCGACAAGGACCAACAGCGGCTGGGTGACGAAGCTGCCGGGGCTGACTGCCTCTAAAGGCGGCGGCGCCGGCAAGGAATGCTCGGAATCGATGCAGATGTGCACCGATCACGGCAACGAAGACGCTCCTTACCTGTTCAATGCCGACGGCGAAGGGCTGGGCCAGCTGCCCAGCAACGTGAAGACGATCCCCGGCGGCGGCCACTTCACCGGCGCCCAGAGGATGTCAGGGGATTTCAACCACCTCCTCTTCTCCTCCAGCGATGTCGTCTTCTCCCCCGGCGGTGTGAGCGGCGGCCAGGGCTCCGCTTATGACAACGACATCGCCACCCACACGGTGACGGTTATCTCCAAGCTCCCGGGTGGCGCCGACATTCCGCAGGACGGGTCGGCCTTCCATGCGATCGAGTTCCCGGGCGTCTCGCCCAACGGTTCCCACGTCCTCATGCAGACGCCGGCCGTTAACGGAGGGGCCCATCTTTACATGCGCGTGAACGACGCCGTCACCTACGACGTCTCGAAGGGGGCGGGCGTCAATCCGATCGGGATGACCCGGAGTGGCTCTGAGGTCTTTTTCGAAAGCGACCAGCGCCTGACCGGGGATGACAACGACGAAAGCGCCGACATCTACATGTGGAGCGAGGCAACCGACTCGCTCACCCGTATCTCCAAGGGCAACGGCAACGGCGACAGCAACGACTGCCACGCCAGCTGGATAGGCGGCTGTGGCGCTGCGGCGCTCTCGACCGAACGCGGCCACCCTGCCGGCGATCCGAGCATCCCCGGCCTCGACGACGTCATGGCCGAAGAAAACGGCGACGTCTACTTCTACTCGCCTGAGCAGCTCGACCCGGCGCGCCCTGGGATCCCGAACCAGCGCAACCTCTACGTCTACCGCAACGGAGCCGTGAAGCTGGTCGCGGTCTTCGAACCCGGCACCCAGGTCAACCGCATGCAGATCTCTCCCGATGGCCTGCATGCGGCGATGATCACCGCCTCAAAACTGAGCTCCTACGACAGCAGGGGCTACAGGGAGATGTACACATATGACGCCGAAACCGGCGAGATCCGCTGTGCGTCGTGCGACCCGAGCGGGCTGCCACCGACAGCCGACGTGGAAGCGAGCCAGGGTGGGCGGTTCATGACAGATGACGGCCGCGCCTTTTTCGCCAGCAAAGACTCGCTCGTCCCGCGCGACACCGACGGCGCCATCATCGATGTCTACGAGTACGTGGGTGGGCGGCCACAGCTGATCACCGCGGGCTTCGGCGCCCGCGACTTCACCGGCGGCGGCGGTCTCGTCTCATTCTTTGGCAGTGGCGGAGAGTTCACCGGCCTCGAGGGCGTCAGCAGGGACGGCAGCGATGTCTTCTTCTCGACCTTCGACACGCTCGTCCCCCAGGATCGAAACGGCGTGCAGGTGAAGTTCTACGACGCGCGTACCGGTGGCGGCTTCGCGCCGCCACCCGAACTGCCCCCCTGCGCCGCTGCCGACGAGTGTCACGGCGCCGGCTCCTCGCCGCCCGCCGTCCAGACGATCGGAACCGCGGACAGCCTCGGCGCCGGCGGCAACGTCGCAAGCCCGCGCAAGCCCAAGCACTCGAAGCCAAAAAAGACGAAGAAGAAGAGCAAGCGCCATCACAAGGGACAGCGGCATGACTGAGATGAGGAAGATGAAGATCTGGTTGCTCGCGGCGATTGCCGGCCTCGCGCTCGCAGGCGTCGCGGCGAGCCCGGCGCAGGCCGTTGCTCCGGAAATCACGGGCTTCTCGGCCTCGCCGAGCACTACGCAGGCGGGTGGCCACCCCGATGTCGCCTTCGAAGTCACCTATACGACGCCGGAAGATCCGCGAACGGTCAGCGTGCACTTCCCTACCGGTTTCATCGGCAACGTCCACGCCGCCCCCAGGTGCACGCTGGCGGAGTTCAACTTGGCCGATTGCCCGGTCGACTCGCAGATCGCCGTCTTCGAATTCAGCCCGAACCAGTTCCAGACCCTCCTCTTCCCCGCTTACAGCATGGAGACGAACCCCAATCAGTCCGGTCTGCTCGGGCTCACGGTTCCCTTTCTCAACGTCCCTCTGTTCCTCGAACTGTCGGGACGCACCGACAGCGACTATGGCCTCGACAGCGCCAGCACGCCGCAGGTCCGCACGGTGATAGTCGACAACATCCACGGCCACCTCTGGGGGGTGCCGGCCGACCCGGTCCACAACTTCCAGCGTTTCATAACGCCACTGGAAGCCACGGGGGCGTGCTACGCGCCGCAGGAAGGCTGCGTGCCGGGATTGGAAGGCCAGACGCCGACCTTCGCCAAACCAACGATTCCTCCGGTGCCCTTCCTGCAGAACCCGACCACCTGCGGGGTGCCGCTCACCTCGAGCGTCGATGTCGAATATTACGGCGGCGCCGTGGCCCACTCCCAGGCTCCTTGGCCGGCGGGGACGGGCTGCAAGCAGCTGAGCTTCAACCCGAGCCTGACCGTGAAGCCGACCACGGGGCAGGCCGACACGGCATCCGGCGTGGACGTCGACATCAAGGCTCCCCAGGCCGAGAGCCCGACCACGCCATCTCCTTCGGAGCTGCGCACCAACAGGGTGATCCTGCCCAAGGGCTTCTCGGTCAACCCCAATGCCGCCGACGGCAAGGTCGCCTGCCCCGATGCCGATACGGGGTTCGGCACCCTGCTGGGGGCGACCTGCCCCGAATTCTCCAAGGTGGGGACACTGACTCTCGACGTCGCCTCGTTGCCGGCGCCGATCCCCGGCGCGATCTACCTCGGCGAACCAAAGCCCGGCGAGCGCTACCGGTTGATTCTCGCCGCCGACGGCTTCGCCGTCCACCTGAAGCTGATCGGCACCGTCCGCCCCGATCCCCAGACCGGGCAGCTGACAATTTCCTTCGAAGATCTGCCCCAGCAGCCGCTGCAGGACATCAACACCCATTTCTTCGGTTCCGAGCGTGGGCTGCTCGCCACCCCGACGCATTGCGGCACCTATGAAGTCGAAGGGGAATTCGTCCCCTGGGATTCCGAACTGGCCACCCGGCACACGACCAGCTACATGACGATTGATCAGGGCCCGAACGGAACGCCCTGTCCTATCGGGCCTCGTTCCTTCGCGCCGAAGCTTGCGGCAGGCACCGCCAACAACACCGCCGGCATGCACAGCCCCTTCAGCCTCAGCCTCAGCCGCGAAGACGGCGAACAGGACATGACCGGGTTGAAGGTCACCACTCCTCCGGGCTTCAGCGGAACCCTGAAGGGCATTCCCTACTGCCCCGAGGCCGCGATCGCAAGGCTCTCCGGCGGCGGCTATTCGGGTTTGACAGAGCAGGCATCGCCCTCGTGCCCGGCGGCGAGCCAGGTTGGCACCGCCACGGCAGCGGCGGGGGCGGGCACCCACCCCCTCTACGTCGGCGGCAAGGTTTATCTCGCCGGCCCCTATAAAGGAGCGCCTCTCAGCCTCGTCATCGCCATCCCCGCGGTCTCCGGCCCTTATGACCTCGGCACCGTTGCGGTCAGGGCGGCCCTGAGCGTCGATGAGACCACCGCTCAGATAACGGCGACCTCCGATCCCCTGCCACAGATCCTCGAAGG
>DATCBF010000007.1:0-6144 GCA_036512025.1 Solirubrobacterales bacterium | reverse complement strand
CCCGAGATCGCGCCGGCGATCTGGGTCGAGTTGCTCGATGCGGGCGTCGTCCCCTGCGGCCTCGGCGCCCGCGACACGCTGCGCCTGGAGGTCTGCTTTCACCTGCACGGCAACGACCTGACGCCGGAGCGCAACCCGATCGAGGCCGGCCTCGGCTGGTGCTGCAAGGAGGCGACGGGTTTCATCGGCTCTGGGGCCGTTGCCCAGGCCAGGGCCGAGGGCCCGGCCGAGAAGCTGGCGCCGTTCAAGATCGAGGGCGCCGGCATCGCCCGCCAGGGCAACCCGGTCCTGGCCGAGGGCGAGCCGGCGGGCGTCGTCACCTCGGGCAGCTTCTCGCCCTCGCTCGAGATCGGGATCGGGATGGCCTACGTGCGCGCCGACCTCACCGAGCCCGGGACCGAGGTCGAGATCGACGTGCGCGGCAAGCCCCGCCCCGCCCGGATAGCTTCCAAGCCCCTCTACTCGAAGGAGAAGTGACGTGCCCGAGGCCAGCTACCCCGATGACCTGCGCTACCACCCCGAGCACGACTGGGCCCGGATCGAGGGCGAGACGGCGACGCTGGGGATCACCTGGTACGCCCAGGACTCGCTGGGAGAGGTCGTCTTCTATGACCCGCCGGAGATGGGAGCGACGATCGCCAAGGGCGCCTCTTACGCCGAGGTCGAGTCGGTCAAGGCAGTCTCCGACGTGATCGCGCCGGTCTCGGGAGAGATCGTCGAGGTCAACGAGGTGCTGGCCGACGCGCCGGAGAAGATCAACGAGGACTCCTACGGCGAGGGCTGGCTGGTCAAGGTCAAGCTCAGTGACCCGGCGGAGGCGGAGCAGCTGCTGAGCGCGGCCGACTACCGCAATCTGCTGGAAAGCAGCTGAGGAATCCCGGTCCTCCCGCTTCCGTAGCCTTCCCCCGATGACCCGCTACACCTCCGTCACCGCCGGCGACCGGGTTGAGATGCTCGCCGCGATCGGCGTCGACTCGCCCGCCGACCTCTTCGAGCAGATCCCCGAGCCGCTGCGGCTGGGCCGGGCGCTGCGTCTCCCCGACGGGATCAGCGAGGCCGAGGTCTACGAGCGCCTCGCTGAGCTGGCCGGGCGCAACGCCGACGCCGACGCGCAGGTCTGCTTCGTCGGGGCGGGGATGTATGACCACTATGTGCCGGCGATCGTCGACGCGATCACCCAGCGCTCTGAGTTCCTCACTCCCTACACCCCTTACCAGCCGGAGATCTCCCAGGGCGGGCTGCAGGTGATGTTCGAGTTCCAGACGGCGATGTCGGAGCTGACTGGCCTGCCGGTCTCCAACGCCGGCCTCTACGAGGGTCCCTCGGCGCTGGCCTCGGCCGGCTATCTGGCGATCGGGGCGACCGGGCGCCGCCGCTTCGTCGTCTCCCGCGGCGTCCACCCCCACAGCCGTGAGACGCTTGCCACCTACTCGCGGGGCTACGGCGCCGAGGTCGTTGAGGTCGGGCTCGAGGGCGGCGCCACCGATGCCGCTGCGCTTGCCGAAGCGGTCGATGGCGAGACCGCCGCCGTCTTCCTCCAGAACCCCAACTTCCTCGGCGCGGTCGAGGATGTGGAGGCACTTGGCGCCGCGGCCAGGGAGCACGGCGCCCTGCTGGTCGTCGCCGTCGACCCGATGACGCTCGGCATCCTCAAGCCGCCCGGGGAGTGCGGCGCCGACATCGCCCTCGGCGAGGGTCAGCCGCTCGGCAACCGGCTGGACTTCGGCGGCCCCTCATTCGGCTTCTTCTGCAGCACCGAGGCGCAGATCCGCCGCATGCCGGGGCGGATCGCCGGCGAAACCGACGACGTCGACGGCCGTCGCGGCTTCGTCCTCGCCCTGCAGACCCGCGAGCAGCACATCCGCCGCGAGAAAGCGACCAACAACATCTGCACCGCGCAGGCGCTGAACGCGCTCGGGGCGATGGTCCACCTCGCCTGGCTGGGGCGCGAGGGCTTCCGCGAGCTGGGCGAGCTGCTGGTCCGGCGCACCGCCTACGCACGCGAGCGCCTGGCCGGGGTCGACGGGGTCGAGCTGTTGCACGAGGCGCCTGTGGCGCGCGAGTTCGCGATCCGCCTCGGCGCTCCGGTCGACCGGGTGCTGGAGCGCTGCGCCGAGCGCGGGATCGCCGCCGGCTACCCACTGGGACGCGAGTACCCCGAGCACTCCGACGGCCTTCTGATCGCGATCACCGAGCGCCGCAGCCGCGAGCAGATCGACGAGCTCGCCGACGCCCTCGGCGCCGCAGTCGCGGCCGAGCGTGCCGAACCTGGCGCTTTTCTGCCGGATAGCGACACAAAAGCGCCAAGTCCGCAGGCGATCCGATGAGCCCGGAGACCGAGACGCCGATGCAGCGCGAACGGGCGCAGACGATCTATGAGAAGTCGAAGCCGGGGCGGCGCGCGGCCGTGCTTCCCGACGCCGGCGTCCCCGAGCGCCCACTCGTGGAGTTGATCCCGTCGGGCCTGCTGCGCTCCGAGCCGCCGCGGCTGCCCGAGATCGCCGAGCCCGAGATCGTCCGCCACTACAACCGCCTCTCGCGCCGCAACTTCGACCTCGACACCGGCTTCTACCCGCTCGGCTCCTGCACGATGAAGCACAACCCGCGGCTGAACGAGCGGGTGGCGGCGCTGCCCGGCCACGCCCGCCTGCATCCCGCCCAGGACCCCAAGCGCGCCCAGGGGGCGCTGGAGCTGATGTGGCTGCTGCAGGAGTCGCTGAGCGAGATCTGCGGCCTGCCGCACGTCAGCCTGCAGCCCTCGGCCGGCTCCCACGGCGAGCTCGCCGGCCTGCTGCTGACCCGCGCCTACCACGCCGATCGCGGCGAAGAGCGAACCAAGGTGCTCGCTCCCGACACTTCGCACGGGACCAACCCCGCCTCGGTGACGATGGCGGGTTACGAGGTGGTCAAGATCGCCACCAACGAGCGCGGCGGGGTCGAGATGGACGACCTGCAGGCCAAGGTCTCAGACGACGTCGCCTGTCTGATGCTGACCAACCCCAACACGCTCGGGCTCTTCGACGAGAACATCGCCGAGATCGCCTCCCTGATCCACACCGCGGGTGGCACGCTCTATTACGACGGGGCCAACCTCAACGCGGTGATGGGCCACTCGCGCCCGGGCGACATGGGCTTCGACATCGTCCACGTCAACCTGCACAAGTCCTTCAGCCAGCCCCACGGCGGCGGCGGCCCTGGCGCCGGGCCGATCGCCGTCTCCGACCGGATCGAGCCCTTCCTGCCGCGGCCGCAGGTGGTGCGGCGCGAAGGGACAAATGGCGGTGGGCCCGGCTTCGACCTCGATCACGAGCGGCCGAAGTCGATCGGGCGCCTGCGCGGCTTCCAGGGCAACTTCGGCGTCTTCGTCCGCTCCTACGCCTACATCCTCAGCCTCGGCGCCGACGGCCTCGCCGAGGCTTCTGAGACCGCCGTCCTCAACGCCAACTACCTGAAGGCGCGCCTGGCCGAGGGCCGGGCTGGAGAGCGCCTCCCGATCGCCTTCGACCGCCACTGCATGCACGAGTTCGTCCTCTCCGGCAAGCCGATGAAGAGGGAGCTCGGCCTCGCCACCCTCGACCTCGCCAAGCGCCTGCTCGACTTCGGCTTCCACCCGCCGACCGTCTACTTCCCGCTCCTGGTCGACGAGGCGCTGATGGTCGAGCCGACCGAGACCGAGACCAAGGAGAGCCTCGACGCCTTCGCCGACGTCATCGAGCAGATCCTCGCCGAGGCCGAGTCCGATCCCGAGATCGCCAAAAGCGCCCCGTACACGACCCCGGTCCGCCGCCTCGACGAGGTCAAAGCGACCCGCAAGCCGATCGTCCGCCAGCCGCTGTCCTGATGCCGGCGGAGCCCTATCGGCCCGCCTCGGTCGACGCCCGGGTTGCGACCGGAGCGGATCTCCCGGCCCTCGCCGAGACGATGGCCAGAGCGTTCTATGACGACCCCGTATGGGGCTGGGCGTTTCCCGATCCCGGGCGGCGCCTCGAGCAGCATCGGGCCCTGTGGCGGCTCATGCTCGAGTCCGCCCTCGATTACAAGTGGGTCTGGCTCATCGAAGGCTGCGCCTCGGCCTCGCTGTGGATCCCTCCCGGCCGGCCCGAGCTGCGGCCGGAGCACGAGGAGAAGGTGGGGCCACTGCTGACGGCGATGCTCGGCGACGGGGCGGCGAGGGTGCTCGAGGCCTTCGAGCGCTTTGAGGCCGCCCATCCTCGAGCGACGCCGCACTATTACCTGAGCCTCCTGGCCACTCACCCCGACCATCGCGGCCGTGGGCAGGGGATGGGGTTGCTGGCGGACAACCTGGCGCGAATCGACGCCGAGGGCGCTGCGGCGTTCCTGGAGTCCTCCAACCCCGCCAACGACCGGCGCTACGAACAGCTCGGATTTGTCCGCTGCGGTGAGTTCGAGCTGCCCGAAGATGGGCCCGGCGTCACTCAGATGTGGCGTGATCCACGTTAAGCAAGGTCCGGCAGCTCCTGCTGGAGCTCCAGCACGGGGGCGAAGAGGTCGCCGTCGCGCTCGATGCGCTTAAGCACGTCGTCCGCTTCGAAGACGAGCAGACTCGCGTCGTCGCTCTCCACCGCGTGTTCGACCTCGTCCCAGCCGATCGGCGTCGAGACCGTGGGACGCTCGCGGGCCCGCAGTGAGTAGACGGCGATCGTCGTCTTGCGCTGGTGGTTCTGGGACCAGTCGACGAAGACCTTGCCCTCGCGTTCGACCTTTTTCATTTTCGAGACGACCAGGTCGGGGGTCTGTTTCTCAAGCAGCTGGGCGATTGCTTTGGCGAACGGTTTGGTTGTCTCGTAGTTGATCTTTTTGGAGTTGAGCGGGATGTAGACCTGCAGGCCCTTGGAGCCCGACGTCTTGGGGAAGCTCTCGACCCCGAAGTGGCCGAACATGTCGCGCAGGCGGATCCCGACCCGGCAGCAGTCGAGAATGTCGGCCGGCGGGCCGGGATCGAGGTCGAAGGCGAGCACCGTCGGCCGTTTCGGCGCCCGCGCCAGCGAGAGCGATGGATGCAGCTCGATCGCGGCCAACTGTGCCATCCAGACCAGGGTGGGCAGGCCATCGCAGACGCAGAAGTCGATCATCCCGGCGTGCGGGCCCGCTTCGACCCGCGCCGTCTTCACCCAGTCCGGCCGGTGCTTGGGGCAGCGCTTCTCGAAGAAGGCGGCGTCGAGGTCGTCGACGCCTTCGGGAAAGCGGCGCAGGGTCACCGCCCGCCCGCTCAGGTGGGGGACCATCGCCGGCGCCACCTTGGCGTAGTAGTCGACCACCTCACCCTTGCTGAAGCCGGCCTCGGGGTAGAGGACCTTGTCGAGGTTGGTGAGCTTCAGCTCACGCCCGTCGACCTCGACCTGGCGGTCGTTGCCCACGGCTTACTTCGAGGATTTCGCTTTGGCGCGTTTGGGCGCCGCTTTTTTCTTCGCCGGCGCGCGCTGTTTCTTCGCCGCCGGTTTGCGCGCCTTGCCCTTGGCCTGGACGGCGGCGATGCTCTCCTCCAGCGCGGCCATCAGATCGGGCGCCTTGGTCGGGCTGCGGTCCTCGCCGCTCGGGGCCTCGACCACGTCCTTGCCCTCGGCCTTGCGTTCGATCATCGCCAGCAGCTTCTCGCGGTGCTCGTCGCGGTAGGCGCCGGGGTCGAAGCTGCGGGTCAGCGAGTCGATCAGCTGCTCGGCCATCTCGATCTCGCGCTTGGCGACTTTTGGCTTCTCCGACGGCAGCACCTCCTCCAGCTCGGAGGCCGGCACCACCTCGTCGGCGAAGCGCATCGTCGTCAGTGTGAGGACGCCGTCGGCGGGGCGGATCGCCGCCAGGTGCTCCTTGTTGCGGAAGACGAAGCGGGCGACCGCGACCTTGCCGGAGCCCTCCATCGCCTGGGCCAGCAGCGAGTAGGCCTTCTCAGCGCCCTCGGCGGGGCCGAGGTAATAGGGGCTGTCGAAGTAGATCGGGTCGATCTCTCCGAGGTCGACGAAGTCCTGGACCTCGATCGCCCGCGTCTTTTTCGGGTCGAGCGAGGCCATCTCGTCTTTGCTCAAAGGCACGTAGCGGTCAGGCGTGATCTCAAAGGCCTTGATGATCTCGTCGTAGGGGACCTCTTCGTCGGTCCCTTCGGCGACGCGACGGTGGCGGATGCGGACG
>DATCBF010000006.1:0-3714 GCA_036512025.1 Solirubrobacterales bacterium | reverse complement strand
CGGCCTGGTCCTCCGCGAGCTCTCGCGCAAGGACAGCGCCGGCGGCTTCGACGTGCTCGGCACGGTCACCTTCGTGATCGGGCTGACCGGGCTCGTCTACGGGCTCTCGCGCGGAGGCATCTCCGGCTGGGAAGACTCGCTGGTGATCGGCAGCCTGATCGTCGCCGCGGTCCTGCTGCCGCTCTTCGTCTTCATCGAGGGCCGGGTGAAGACGCCGATGCTGGACCTGACGATCTTCCGCAATCGCCTCTTCGCCGCCGCCTCCGGCGCCGCGTTCATCAACGGGCTCTCCCGCTTCGCCCTGCTCTTCGTCTTCGTCTTCTACTACCAGGGCGCCCAGGGCGATGACCCGATCACGGCCGGGATCAAGCTGGCGCCGATGGCGATCGGGATGTTGATCGCCTCGCCGCTGGCGGGGATCTGGGCCGACCGCCACGGCTCCCGCGCCCTGGCCGCCTGGGGGATGCTGGTCAGTGCCGCCGCGCTGGCGCTGATGACGACGCTGCAGGCCCACAGCCCCTACTGGCAGGGGATGCTCTGGCTCTTCGCGGTGGGAGTCGGGTCGGGCATGTTCAACTCGCCGAACACGGCGGCGATGATGGGCACGGTGCCGACCGACCGCCGTGGCATCGCCGCCGGCGCCCGGATGATGCTGCAGAACACCGGCGCCGTGATCTCGATCGCCTTCGTGCTCGCGATCATCACCGCGGCGGTTCCAAAACCGATCCTCTTCGCGATCTTCTCCGGCCTTGCCTCCGGCCTCTCCGAAGCCCAGCTGGCGCCGTTCATCCAGAACATGCACACGGCGTTGTGGGTGCTGGCGGCAACCTCGGTGATCGGAGCCGGCGTCTCCTGGCTGCGGCCGAAGGAGGTCGGCACAAGGGATCGCGTCCCCTCCCATGCCGGCCCCGCCCTGGCGGTCGAGGAGGCGATCTCCGAGGAGATCGAGGCGATGCCGTGAGCGTGCCGGCGGCCAAAGTGGAGCTGCGGATCGGCGACGTCGCCGATCTGGCCGGCACCACCCCGCGCACGATTCGCTACTACGAGGAGATCGGCCTGCTACCGGCGGCGAGCGGGCGCGAACCCGGCTCCCACCGCACCTATGCCGAGGCCGACGTCGAGCGCCTGACCGAGCTGCTGCGGCTGAAGGACCTGCTCGGCGTCTCGCTGGAGGAGCTAAAAGCGCTGGTCGAGGCGCAGGACGCCCGCGTCGCCCTGCGTCGGGAGTGGGACAGCGGTGTCGAGGACCCCGCGCGGAGAAGCCAGATCCTCGACGAAGCGCTCGGCTACATCGACCGCCAGCTCACCCTCGTGCGGCGGCGGCGTGAGGAGATCGCCTCCCTCGAAGCGGAACTGACGGAAAAGCGCAAGCGCGTGAAGAGCCGGATGCGTGGGCTGGAGCCGGCGGCCGGCGCCTAACTGGTCGATCCTGTGGTCTGGTGGGGACGGGCCTGGCCGCCCCTCGCAGCGCCCCCGAATTACGCAAGCTTCAAAGGAAAGGCTCAGTAGAAGCTTCTCGACCTTGGAGGCTCGGCGTGCTTCGAGGCCGATGGCGGGTGGGCCTCTGCGGGGATGTCGCGAAGCGGCGGAAATGCAATCCGGTGAATGCGCGGCGTAGCCGCGCACTTGGTTCCACCATGCGCAAAGCGCATGGTGGTCAATTCCCGCAGAGGCCCACCCGCCATCGGCCCCCGGGACCGCTGCCGTCCCTAAGCATCTGCCACCACCTGCGTAGCCCCGGCGGTCTGCTCCTCGAAGTGCTTGCTCAGCATCGTCACCTGGCCCTGGTAATTAGAGCCCAGGCCCGCGCCGTAGAGGCGCTCGGCGGGAGCTGCCATCCACTCCAGCCCCAACTTGCAGACCGGCTGGCGGTGCTCGACCATGAAGGAGACGTCGCGCGCGCGGACCTCGAGCGCGGCGCGGCTGCCGTGGTGGCCGCCGCCGGGGTCATAGCCGAAGCCGGGGTCGAAGAAGCCCGCGTAGTGGGTGCGCAGCTCGCCCGCGGTCGGGTCGTAGGCCATCATCTCGGCCGCGATCTGAGGTGGGATGCAGACCCCCTCTGCCGAGAGCAACAGGTAGAAGATCTCTGGCTCGAGCACGACCCGGCCACCGGGCTCGGGGAAGACCGGGTCCCAGTAGTCGGTCCAGCGGTAGGCGCGGATCTTTGAGAGGTCGACCGGGAGGCTGTTCTTCTTCGCCCGGTAGCCGACCGTGCGATCGGCCGGCCCGGAGAGATCGAGGCTGAGGAAGAGCCCGTCGGCGACGGCCAGCTCGGACTCGCGCAGGGCATGGGAGTCGAGGTAGGCGAGCGGGAACTCGGCCTGGAGGCGGCGGATGTCATCGTCATCGAGGCGGACGTCGCCGCGGGCGAGCCGCAGCTGGTTCAGCGAGAGGCCGGTCTTGACCTGGATCGCGAACGAGCGCGGCACGACCTCCAGGTAGAGCTTGCCGCGGTAGCCGGGGCGGATGTCGTCGAAGCGGTGGTGGCGGTCGGTGATCACCCGGGTGAAGACGTCGAGGCGGCCGGTCGAGCTCTTTGGGTTGGCCTTGGCCCGCACGTCGTCGGGCAACGCCAGCTCCTCGATCAGGGGGACGAGGTAGGGCCGGTCGCGCTCGAGCACGGCGCCGTCGCGCAAGTCGATTTTCTGGAAAGCGAGCCCCTCGATCTTCTCCTCGACGGTCGAGTTGACATCGGGGAGGAAGCTGCAGCGCAGCGCCCAGGCGAAGTCGCCCAGGCGCAGGTCGATGCTGGCGGGCTGAATCGCCTCGGGCCGGATCCGGTACTCGCCGGAGCTCACCCACTCGGCCTCGATCGCCCGGCTCAGCTCCTGGGAGGGCAGCACCCCGGCCGGGCTCGCGGTCGAACCCTGGCCGGCCGCGCCACTGTCCGCTGTGGCCGTCTCCATCATCGGGTGGAGACTACGTGGAGCGGCAGCGCCGCAGGGCGCCCGACTAGCTCCCCAGAGCCACTGTGATCTCGGAGATTGCGGCTTTCTCCGCCTCACTCTCGGGCTCATCGCCCTCGGTCTTGGCCCCAGCCACCCGGTTCGCCAGCGAGATCACGAAGCGCCGGTAATCGTCGACCTCCTCCGGCGTCGCCTTTTGCTCGATCAGGGCGACCGCGTCGCGAATGTTCTGCAAGCCGTGCTCTTTCAGCTCCTCGACCGAGTGCGAGCGGGTGTGGTCCGTCACCGGCTTGTGGGAGACGATCTCATCGAGCAGCTCGGAATCGCCGTGCTCCTGGCGAGCCTCGGCATAGGCCTTGGCCATCGCAAACGCCTCGCGGAAGCTGCCGCCGCGCTCGGCGCTGGAGACGATCATCCCGGCGCTGGTCGGCCCCTCGCCGACAACCTTCCACTCGTCCTCGCTGAAATCGGCCTTCCCGGTCATCGGCAGTCTCCTCTCGTGGGCGTGTGCTGCAGAGACCGCAACCTATTCCTCTTCCCTAAGTAGGGGGACTCAGGCGCGGGGCCCGCCTTGGCTCGCCGACGTGCCGGAAGATTCCAGCACCCTCTATGGCGAGAGCCAACCGTCGTCTATATGAGGAAGCAGGTAGGTCACGATGTCGGCGGTGGTTCCCGGCACGCTGTGCCCGTTCTCCATTTCTCCGGCGTTGTCGAAGTGGCCGCCGTCCACCTCGACCCGGGTGAGGGGAAATCCTGCGGCCGTCATCGCGTTCGTCTCGGTGCGCACCCCGGCGATCGGATACGTCGT
>DATCBF010000005.1:0-3871 GCA_036512025.1 Solirubrobacterales bacterium | reverse complement strand
GGGACAGCCGCACTTGGTGACCCGCCCAGTGGCCGCGACCGAATTTGTACACCTTAAGGAAATACAGGGCACCCGGGGGCATCGTGTGTATTAACCGAAGTCGGAATCGCTCAACCCACGTCCACAATCGGAGGAGCGGCGCTCAGCTGGGGCTGATCTGGCCGCCCGGATCAGAGCCGGATCACGCGGTGCCGGCGCCAGACGGTCCTATCAGGTCACGGGAGGCCTTGAAGGCAAAAGGCCGTTGTGCCTAGGCCGCTGCGATCGCCTGCAACTCTGCGAGTGCCTCGTCGACAAGCTCTCGAAGTGACTTCTGGTTGCCCTCCGCAATCAACCGACCGGAGGCGACGCGGAGGGCCATGATCCCTAGCTCGGCCGCGAGGATCGCGGCGGGGTCACCGAATCCTCGGCTGCGGAGGGCTCGAGCGACGGCCTCGGCCAGCGAGGAGAACTTGACCAGCTGACGCTCCCAGAGCTCCGGGCTGGCTCTGACGATCCGGATGCGCCGGGCGCCAACCTCACCCTGCTCGTCAAGCCCGGCGGCGAAAGCAATGAGGCCCACGCATACGGCGTGCAGCGCCATCGCCCCGGCGGGAGCCGCCGCTATCCCGGCCAGGAATGGATCCTGCTGGCTCGCTGGAGCCCAGAACAGTACCTCCCGCTTGTCGGCGAAGTAGCGGAAGAACGTTCGCTTGGTCAGACCAGCCCGGTCGGCGATCTCCGCGACCGTAGTGGCGTCGAATCCGCGCTCGTCGAATAGGGCAAGCGCTGCCTCCTGCAGCCTAGTTCGGGCATCCGGCTCCCATCTCGGCACTGCCAGGAGTCTACCGGTAATGACACCAGGTGACATGATGTGCTACGGTGATAGCACTTGGTGTCATCAACGGGTTTCTGGAGGTTTGTCAGATGCGCATCTTCGTCACCGGCGCGTCCGGGTTCATCGGTTCCGCTCTCGTTTCCGATCTCATCGCCGCCGGCCATCAGGTCGTCGGGCTCGCTCGCTCGGATTCCTCGGCTGCTGCGCTGACGTCCGCCGGCGCTGACGTATGCCGCGGCACGCTGGAAGACCTCGACGTCCTGCGCGCCGCGGCTGAAGGGTCTGACGGGGTCGTCAACCTCGGGTTCAGCCACGACCTGTCGCAACACGAGGCGGCGGCGCGTGCCGAGCTGCGCGCCATCGAAACTTTCGGCGAGGCCCTTCAGGGTTCGAATCGACCGCTGGTCATTGCCTCTGGTGGCCCGGCGGGGACCGAGCGCGATACCCCGCCCCCCTCGCGAAGCCCTCGAGCCGGCGCGGCGCCGGTTGCGCTCTCGTTCGCGGAGCACGGCGTGCGTTCGTCCGTCGTGCGGCTTGCGCCGACAGTCCACGACCGCGGCAGGTGCGACTTCGTCAAGCTGCTGGTCGACATCGCCCGCGCGAAGGGTGTCTCGGGCTACCTCGGCGACGGGTCAAACCGCTGGCCCTCCTTGCACCGCCTCGATGCCGCTGGCCTCTTCCGTCTGGCGGTGGAAAAGGCTCCCGCGGGATCGATCCTCCACGGCGTCGGTGAGGAGGGCGTGACCGTCCGCGCCATCGCCGAGATCATAGGGCGCCACCTGAACGTGCCCGTGGCTCCAATCGTGGCAGAGGACGCCGCCGCCCACTTCGGGTTCCAGGCGGCCCTCATCGGACGCGACATGCTTGCCTCGAGCACTCTGACGCGCGAACTGCTCGGCTGGCAGCCGACACATGCTGGGCTCCTCGACGATATAGATAGCGCCCTCTTTTTCGACAACGTCGCGCTCTCGCGGAGCTAGGCAGGCTTCGTCTTTCTAATGTGCGAGGTGGTCGCGGGTCCCGCCTTTTGCATTTTGAGGCAGGAGCCGGGTCACAACCGGGTCACAGATTCCCGGCACCAGGCGGCTCTAGGAGGACACGGACGGACACCTGGGAGCGGCAATTTGAGTTCAGGCGGGTATCTGCGGAGCCGCCGGGACACTCGAGGAAATGGAATCAAGACGGTTCGGGACCGTGAGGCTCCGGGTCTAAATTCGAGTTCGCCGTGGTTGTATATCCAGTCAGAGGCACGTCAAGGCGTGACCGTGCACCTCGGGCCCGCTGAGTTCGTACACCTTACGAAAATACGGGGCATGCGGCAGTGACCTGGCTCACCACGGTCGGATCGGATCGATCAGGGTGCAGCGATTTGCTCGCGGATGGCGGCCCTGCAACGGGGGTTGGGATGAGGTCGGGCGCCGCTGATGGAGTGATGGGGGCTGTTGCCTATCGGCAGTTGGAAGGATCTCCGCAACCCGAAAGTGTGGAAGAAGCCTTCGGGATAGGCTAGCGACGAATGGGTTCGTGGAGTACCGGAGTCTTCGGCAAATGATCTCGCCAGCGATGTGCGAGGGGAGTACCGCGAGCTCCTCGAGGATGGCACTCCTGACGCGGAGGCGTTGCAGAAGATCTTACGCAGCTTCGCACAAGATGTAGACGATCCAGACAATGGCACCTGTTTCTGGACCGGACTCGCGGCAGCCCAAATGGAGGTTGGGCGCCTCGATCCTGCGGTTCGCGATCGCGCGGTCGCCGTAATCGATGCCGGTGGCGACCTGCACATGTGGTACGAAACCGGGTCTGCCAACAAGCGCAGGGCCGTGCTCGCTAAACTGCGCGGCCGATTGCTTGGGCCTCAGACAGCTGCCGTCAAGGTTCGGCCTCCCCGTCGTGTTCCGTGTCCGGTGCAAGCCGGTGAAGTTTTCTTGCTCACTCTCGACGATGGGCGCAAGGCGCGACTTCGAACTCTCGCGGTCGAGTCCCATCGACTGGGCGACATTCCCATTGTCGAGATGATCGATGACCGCGGACGGCCATACCGCTTGTTCCAACTCACTGACGACCCACGAATGACCGCTTGGACAAGGACTCAGTTGGCACAATGGCAAGTCTTTGATGGACGCATCAACGATGTTCCTTCGGCCCACGACATCCAGGTGATCGCGCGGGAAACACTGCCGAAACTAGCGCCTAGAGCGACCCACTCACTCGGTTGGCGAGTGTTACGGATGGAATGCGCGAGATTGCTGGATGAACCTAACGCACGGCCTAAGCGGGGGCTTCTTGGGTAGCAAGCCGGGTGACTGAGTTGGAAGACACCCCCATCAAATCGATCGACTACTTCCCTGAGCCTCCTTCGCCTGACGAGTCATGGCAGGAATGGGATGAGACTGCAGTTCAGTGGTTAACGCGCTCGACTCAGCCAAGAGCTCGGGCTATCCGAGAGTTCTTGAACGTCAATCTCGGCTATTTCTCTCCAAAAGACGCCAAGAGTCTTGCCCAGAGGCTCAATCAGGATTGGCAGTCGTTCTTCTTCGAAATTGTCGTTGGTCGCTATCTGCAGGTCCTCGGCGCCGAAGTGGAATATGAGCCGGATGGCTCGAATGGCACTCATGTTGACTACCGCGCTACCTTTCCGGACGGCATTGTCGTGTCAGTCGAGTGCGTCTCGAAGCGGTTCAATCAGGAAGCGCAACAAACCATCGAGCGCAATGGAAAGCTGGCCCGCATGCTCGCCGACGTCGGCCCGACAGGCTGGATCATCGAGTTCAAACGATTTCCTGAGGCGAATTCGGCTGATGAGTTCCGGCCATATGTCGAGCACGCGAAGCAGTTCTACTCAACATTGCCGGAGGCAACAGCCGACGGACGACACGTCGAGTTCGTGTGGCAGGGCGTCAGCGGCCAAATGGAGCTTGAGGCGATCCCATTCTCGAAAGGGACAATGGCGAATCACTTGGGGCCGGCAGTGACTTTCATGGATAACTCAATCGAGCGACTGAAGTACGCACTAAAGGACCGCCAGAAGCGCAAGCAAGCCAGGGGAGCTGTTCC
>DATCBF010000004.1:0-3361 GCA_036512025.1 Solirubrobacterales bacterium | reverse complement strand
ATGGCGCGGGACCGGCGGTGGTGTATTTCCAGGGCCCATCAGCTTGGAAAGCAGTGGACTGGACCGGTCGTCTTCACGGTTCGGTGGGTTCCGACCATGTCGGCATTCCATACCAGTCGCCCGACGGCTCCCGTCTTTTGTGGTCGCCCCAGGGGGTATGGCAAATCGTCGACTCGAGCGGAAAGGTGATGTCGACCCCTGATCTCACCAAGTCTCGGGGATTCACGTGGGCCGATGACGGTTCCGGCATATGCGCGCTCAACGTGATCACCGAGAATCCACCCAACGGTGGTTCTTATGATCTCGTTTTCTATTCGGCGAACGGCAGTGCCAGAACGATTGCGTCCCTGACAACCAAAAAGGGGCCGAATGTCGCCGCCTGCAGTCCCAGTGCGGGTCGGGTTGTCATCACGACGGCTAGCGGATACAAAGATCCGGCTACGGAACTCTTCAACACCACATTTGGCGAGCTGATCGTCATCGATTTCAAGACGGGGGCAGTGCTACATCGACAGTCGTTTCCTCTTGGAGTACGTTCGACGGAAGTCCAGTCGGTCGTCGTCAGCCACGATGGCTCACTTGGAGCAACCTCGACACAGACCCAGACGACCATCGTCAAATTGCTCAACGATCAGGTCGTGGCCCGCGTGAGCGGTGTGGCGTGGCCACTCGCATTCTCCTGGGACGATCAGTTACTTATAGTCGACGGCCCTAAAAACCGCGGCGAGATCCTAGGCGTTTCGACTGGTCAGTTGGTCTGGAGCGACTCGGTGGACAGGGTGACGCAGGGCGCAGTAGCTGATCCGGGCACCTCCGATGTCATGCTGTTTGCGACGATCGGCGGACTGAGTGACTTGGTGGTTGTCTCCTCAAGCGGACACTCGAACGTCATCGCGACCGAAGTATTCCCGGACCAGGCTGGGCCGTGCTTTAGCTGCAGCGCCGCCTAGTGAATCTCAGCCGATCCACCACAATCCGGCTGCTGAAGCGCGTCAAGCCTGGACCCGGTAGCGCGTTACGCTTCGAGCACTGGAGACGTAGCTCTGATATGCCGACGTGGTTGGTTGCGCTGATGCTGCTCACAGCCTGTGGACCGGGTACTGCCCAACCACTCCCTTCACTTTCACCGCCCAGCCCGCCGACGGCAGCGCTTGCGGCATGGAAAGACTTTCCTGCCAGCGCCGACCCGCGTCCGATCATCGTGTTCGACCGTACCCTCGAGCACATCGGCCCGGCTGGCTTCAGCGCCGAACCCGACCGCAAGCTCGACTGGGGCTGCAACAAATTCGTCTTCGCGTCGGGCATCACGCTACCGGCGTCCACGCCGGGGAGCGCCACTGCCGCTGGGATCTCGTATCCGGCGCTCGGAGCCGTCGAAGCCTATTCAGAGCTCATGGCGACGCGCGCCGGGCTTGCCTCCCAGGCATCTCAATGCTCGGCGGCTCGACCGTTTGTGATCAAGGACGTGCGTTGGCAGGTCGCCGGCTTTCCGACCGACCGCGGGACGATGCAGATGTCCGCATGGCTCTTCGATATCAGCGAGATCGACGCGTACCTGGGGTACTCGGCCGTCGACCCGGGAGCTTTCTGGCGAAATCGAGTCAGCTCCGAGGGCATGGCGGGTGGCCAAATCAGCGCCGACGGGTTGACACTCACACTGGGTACGACCGGTAGCCCCGAGACCCCGGGGCCGTGTGGCGAGGATCTTTCCGCCTCGGCCGCAGAATCCGACACTGCGGTTGCGGTCGCCATCGCGAGCCGTTTTCACACTTCGCCGCCGGGCGAGGGGTGCGCGCTCGTAGGGTACTTCCGAACAGTGACTGTGCGCCTGTCGAGGCCGCTTGGAGGCCGCGTGCTGGTCGATGCGAAAGGAGACGCCAGCGCCGTTTGTGTCGAAGGGACAGCCTGTTAGGGGATGGGACACGCAATCCGCTGCGCTACCTATTCTTATCGCGACTGGTCGTGATGTGATCCCCCGCTGGCCGTTCTACGCGTCGGTCGCAGTGCTCGGATGCGAGTGCATTGCGTGCTTCTTCGCTGGCTTCATCGAGTGGGGGGAGCGAGGAGTCATGGTCGGTAGCGACTCAGCTGAAGCCGCAGAGCAGTCACGTTTTGCGATTGAGCTAGGCGTGATCGGGGCGCTCAACCTTCTCGCGTCCATCGCGTTCCTTCTCCGCCGAACGGGCTGGGTTTGGTGGCTTGTGCTCGGAATGCAGGTGGGGGTTTTCGTGTTGGCACTGATCGAGGGACTGCTCACGGACCTGGGCTGGTTTTACTTCAGTTGTCTTCCGCTGTTGACCTTGTTCCTGCTGGTCGCGTTCCAAAAGGCGCAGGTCAGGCTGAAGCAGCCCGTTGAGCGCAATCTGACGGCCTTCTGACAGCTTTATTTCACACACCTTATTTGACACCTTGACCGGGAGACTCCCTGAGACGGTTGCGTCATAAATCCGAGTTCAGTTGAGACGCTCTGAGCCTCGCTGATCCTCCCTGAGACGCTCTGTCGAGAGACTCTTAATCCCAAGGTTCAGGGTTCGATTCCCTGCGCGAGCACCAATTTGTTCGTGCCTACGCAGCCCCACGGTCTACATGTTGTGGTTAGTCTGCCGCGATGCGTCAGATTCGCAAAATTTGACAGCTTCGTCGGTCTGCAGGATGTTTACGATTGCTCTGCGCGCACAACCGATGGATTGCAGTCATTCGGTGGCGTCTGGCGGAGACGGCACCGATCACGCCGCGTCGGCCACCTTCTATCGGCTGCAACCGCTCCGCCGATCATCGTGCTCGTTGCCGAGGAGACGAGGGCTCTGCGCAACAGAAACTCAATCTGTGGATTGCTGCTGCGCGACTTGTCCTGTGCCCAACGAATAATTGCGTCACAGACCCGCTGGATCAGGCCACTCGATGCCCGCACGAGGGCAACAACTTCACTCGACCTCAGGCTCTGCTATCGCGACCGCAAGTACAAATAGAGGGCCGCCGCTAGCGCCAGCACGATGTAGCCGGCGATCGCCACCGGGTTGTTCCTTTGTGTACGGCCGATCACTATGAGCACGGCGGACACCACCGCACCGACTATCGGGACCACCTTCATTGCTCGGATGCTGTCGCGCGCAAGCGATTACCCTCGATTGATAGTGCTTAAGATCTCGGAACTGTACCAACGTTTCGGCGAGAGAATCGCTGTCGACAAGCTTTCTCTTACCGTCGGGAAGGGCGAGCTCGTTGGTTTGGTCGGGCGGAACGGAGCCGGCAAGACCACGACGATGCGCGCCGTTATGGGCATTCTCCAGCCATTAGGCGGATCGATCACGTGGTCCGGCCACCCCGTAGGCCTGTCAGATCGCCTGCGCTTCGGCTACAT
>DATCBF010000003.1:0-2891 GCA_036512025.1 Solirubrobacterales bacterium | reverse complement strand
GGAGTCGGCGCCGTATGGGGGAGGGCCGTTTCTGGTTGCCACCCGTGCTGGCCTAGGGCTGTGCGGTCGGGGCGAACTGCCGCCGGCGCGGTTATCTGCGAGTCAACTCCACCATCAGGTCACCTGCGCCCGCGTCGGCGCTCGGCTGGAGCGCGCCGGAGTCCAGTTGCTCTCCGAGCGCGAGCTGCGTGCCGAGGAGCGCGCCTGGGGCAAACGGATCTACTCGATCCGCCTGCGGGAGCGATTGCACCGCCCCGATCTGATCCGGGTCGGCGAGCTGCCGACCGCGCTTGAGGTTGAGTTGACCCGCAAGGCCCAGGGGCGGCTGGAGGAGATCGTCCGCGTCTGGCGCCGCGCCATCGACGAGGGCCGCTTCCAGGCAGTCCACTACTACTGCGCTCCCGGAGTACTGCCCTACGTCGAACGCGCTGTCGATCGCGCCGATGCCGAAGAGCAAATCAGGGTCGAACTGCTCCCGTAATCCGATCCGCGAACCACTCCCCGGCCGACGGGATGGGCAAAAGCCGCGCTTTGATCCGCGCTTTACTCCTCGCTAAGCGGATTAAAATCGCGGCCCAATGACGCCTTGAAAAGGCGACTGAGAAGCCACTGAGAGACCTCTTGCGGGCGCTCCTGAAGTTCGCGCGCATCGCAGCGTTTGGTCCGCGAGGCCGTCTCCTCGCCATAGGGAGGACTTTGGAAGTAGCGCTTGCCGAGGGAGCGAACAGAAGTCGCCCCCTTGATTCCGGTCACGGCCATTCCCACATCGACGGGGCCGTAAAAGCCTCCTGCGCCATAGAGGCCGCCGGCGAGGCCAAGAAACTGCGCAAGGGCCAGCGCTATCCCCGTCTCGAAGAGAGCGAAGACCGGGCTCCCGTTGTTGCGCTGGGTCACCTCGGCGGCGCCGCCGTAAAACAGATATCCACTGCCGTCCAAGCCGAGGTCTGCCCGCACGGCCCGTCCGGGCTCCTCGTCATCGCTGGGCTGAGCCCCCGCTGAGTCGAGGCTCCACGTATCGGCGCTGCGGCGCCTCCAGTTGCCGGCGCCGCTCAATTCAGTTCCTCCCCACCGTGCAGAGGCGGCGGAGGCCGTTGCTTTGCGCAGCTCTTTTAGGAGTATCTGCTCCTCGCCGCATGCGCTCACCGCTCGATCCCAAAGCTCCTCATCGGGCGGCGCGGGGTGGACGAAGGCGTGGAGAAAGCCGGTTTCGCCGGCGGTCGGCTCGCCGAACGGCGAACGCGAGATGTACTCGCGCAGGAGTTCCTCGCGATCGACGCGCTGCCCCGCCCTGCGCTCATAGAGCCTCGCGATCTCCTCCTCGGAGAGCTTGCGATTGCCGGTGTCCGAGCGACCGTAGAAGCGTCTGTCATCGCCGACCGTGACCTGATGGGGAGCTTCCGGTGATGCCGGGACTATTACCAGCAGGTAGCCCTGGTCTTGGCGATCGGGAAGGCGCAGATGGACGAATTCGAGCCGCAGGCTTCCCGAAACTGAGTGCTGCGCCACCTGGTCGATTCGCTCGGCGGCCCCGGCCAGCTCTATCGGTGTGAGTAGTCGCGGGTGACCGTTGCCGTCCTCGCCAACGCCGTAGATGAGCGAGCCACCATCGGTGCTCATCGCGGCGATATCTTTGGCCAGCTCCTTGTTGTTGCTCGGCAGCTGCCGCTTGGCGTCGAAGTCGTGGCGCTCCTCGAGCGTCCCACTCTCCACCGCAGCCTCGAACTGGTCGATATCCGCTGGTCTCCACACAGCGCCAAGCATATGAAGCAGGGCAGTCGCCGAATGCCCCTCGACGCCTCTGGGCGAGCTCGGATCTCGTCAACTCGGTCCACCTCCACCGCCTGGCTTTGGAGTCCGCAGCCTGGCACCGGCGCCCGGCCCTGCAAGCCCTGGCGAACCAGGGCTCCGGCTCCGCCGTCCCTTCGGATTCCGGGCCGTGCGTCCGGCGCCACCACGGCCTCCATCAAAGCCGACGAGCGATGGGGGTCGAAGATGTACGCAACCAGCACCGAGGAGCACAGGCGGACCAAGGTCCAGGGTCTGGCCGATCAACTCTACCGCGAGCGCCGCCGCTACCTGCTCCGGATCGCGGTGAGGAACGCCGCCACCCAGGCCGATGCCGAGGAAGCCGTGCAGGAGACGTTCGCCAACTTTCTCCGGGCATACGACCCCGCCGGCGGCGCGCCGGCCTTGGCGTGGGTGACGACCGCGTTAAAGCGTCAGTGCTGGCGCATGCGCGACAGCGCCCACCTCGATCGCCGGGTCGCGGCCCTGCCGGAGTCAGGCCACGAAGAGCCGCCCGGCCTTATCGAACGTCGCCCCGCCGGTTCGAGGCTGCTCTGCGATCGGGTCGCCGACCGGGCCGAGGCGCGGGCGCGGCTGGCCGAGCTGAAAGCCTGACGAGCGACGGACGCTCGGCCTCCTCGCCGCCGGCTACAGCTACAAGGAGATCGGCGCGATCACCGGCTTCACCTACACCAAGACCAACCGCTGCGCCAGCGAGGGCCGGGCAGCATTGCGATGACGCGAACGGTGTGGGCCTTCGGGGTCTCCCGATGGAGACATTCGGGACTGAAATCAGAAGATCGATGAGCAATATGAGGTGTGGCGAACGTCGTAGTCCCCAACCGACTTCAACTTCTTGGTGGTCTTCATCCACATACTGTCTCCATCGGAGTTGTGGACGACCCCTAGGTGATCCTGCTTTCCGATGCTCTCACGGACCGTATGGGTGATCCATATGTTCTGTGTCGTCTTTCCGAGGTCACTGAGCTCGACGGCGATATAGACCGGGAGGCTGATCCAGACGAGGTCTTGCTTGGTTTGGTCGTCGCCGCGCTTTCCGGTCTTTACGACGTGAACTTTCCCCTGGGCGATACCGAGGCCGAAGT
>DATCBF010000002.1:0-8681 GCA_036512025.1 Solirubrobacterales bacterium | reverse complement strand
GCTTTCGTCGTTACCGGTGATCGGACCCTCGATCGTCCACGGCGACCAGGCGGAACTCGGTGACATCTCGGCCGACCTGGACTACGGGAATATCCACTCCTACCCGGAAGGCAATGGGCCCGAATACAAAATGGGCTCGATCGTCGAACGCGCCAAACTTAACTCGGCGTCCAAGCCGATCATGGCGACCGAGACCGGCTACACCACTGCCCTCAACTGGACGCCGGCGGGCTCTGGAGAAAACAGGCCGATCTCAGAGCAGGCGATGGCGGCCTACATGCCGCGCCTGTTCTTCGAGTACTTCAGCCGGCACATCGCCAGGACCTTTGCCTACGAGCTAGTCGACGAGCACCCGAATCCAGCCCTGGACGAAAGGGAGGACCATTTCGGGCTGCTCAGGAACGACCTCTCCGAGAAGCCTGCCTTCGCCGCGCTGAGCAACACGATCCACATTCTCAAAGACCCGGGGCCGGCTTTTACTCCTGACCCTTTGAGTTATGCGTCGGTTGGCAACACCGCGAACCTGCATCAGGTTCTGCTCGAGAAGCGAGACGGGACGTACTATCTGGCGCTCTGGCGGATAACCAGCGTCTGGGACCCGATCGCAAAGGAAGCGCTGGCTGCTCCATCCGAACCGGTGACCTTGCGGTTTCAGCCGGGGATCGAAGCCACTGCCGAATACAACCCGGTCTTGTCTCCTGGGCCGGTCTCGTCTTTCGTCGGGTCTGACGAACCCACCGTCGAGGTCGGTCCCGAGGTCGTGATCTTGAAGCTGGCGCCTGAGGTTGAAGTTCTCCCTCGGGCGGTCGCTGCGCCCCTGGGAACACTCACCCCTGCCTCGGTCGCTCGGTGCATCGTCCCCAGCCTCAAAGGCAGGTCGCTGACAGCCGGACGCAAGAAGCTGAAGAAGGCCGATTGCAGACTGGGCCGGGTCAGGGGTGGGAGGGCCAAAGCAGGAAAAGTCAGAAAGCAGAGCCCTAAACCTGGCGTGCTGTTGCCGCCCGGGTCCAGGGTGAGCGTCAAGCTGGGCGGCCCGGAATCCTCGATGGGCTAGGGTCGTCGGACGCAGTTTCGCTGCGCCCAAACAACTGAGAGGTGGTCCCTTGGACCCTGTCGGATATGAGATGTGTACTCCCGAAGGCGGCAAGGGCGGTGGTGTTCGCGCGACTCGTGGCTTCCGAATCGGTGAGACCGTGATGGTCGGGGTGCTCGAAGGCGAGGTTGCCCGCAACGACTCGCACGCGACCCAGGTGAGCCGCACCAAATGGGCCCGGCATGGCGGCCTCGGCCCCAAGGTAAACCACTCGTGCAGCCCCAACTGTGGCGTCGAGCTGAACAAGACGGGCGCCTGCGATTTTGTTGCCCGGAGGCCCATCTCCGATGGCGAGGAGATCACCTTCGACTACGCGATGCGCAACTACTCCGTCGAACACTTTCCGGGTGGCTGTCTCTGCGGGGCGGACAACTGTCGTGGGTCGGTGACCGGCTGGAAGGACCTTCCGGCAGACCGCAAGGCCGCCTACGAGGGCCTGGTCGCGCCCTATTTGCTCGAGATCGATCGAGATCTGGTCGGCGCCGTCACTTCCTGACGTAACTTGAACTCGTCTTCGGCCGGTAACCTCCTGGGCATGAAGCTCTATGTCTGTTGGGGGACATTCCGGACGGGAAGCCATGAGCATTCCTGCCGTACTGCCCACCAGGCCCTGGTGGCGGCGGGCTACGAGCCCGAGGTGATCAAGGTCCGCGGGCTCGGCGTCGGCCCGCGTGTTTTCCAGTGGACCACCGATGGCCGGCGCGAGGTCGAGAAGCTGAGCGGTCAGCGGGTGGTGCCGGTGCTCGTCGCCGACGATGGAGAAGTGGTCACCGAGTCGACGCGGATCGTCGAGTGGGCAGCCGCGCACTCGAAGTCCACGGCGCCTACGCCTTAGCTGCTCTGGACCGTCTCCCGCTCGATGATGGCGCTCAGTGCGTCCTCGACTCCGTTGCCGGGGGTGCTGGAGATCTGAGACCCGGAGGCCACGCCCCGCACGTCTTCGGCAGCCCTGAGGGCACGCCAGTGGGAATCGAAGGACTCTCCAGACGTGGCCACGGTGCGGCCATCGGCGGCAACGAGTCGCCAGCGCCATGCTCCAACTAGATCTTCATAGGCATCGAAATGAGGCATCGGCATCTCCCGTCGGTAGGCATGGGAACGTATGTTCGCATGCGCTACGGCGGCAAAACTTTCGACGGCGTGCGGAGCTGGATTAACGACGTTTAAACGGAATATTCCGCGGCGTTATAACCTGCCGCGCTGATCACTCGCTTGCGACCACGATTCGATTTGAGCCTTTCTGGGGCGCTCTGCCTCGTCGTCGCGCTGGTCTCTCTCGGCATCGGATGCTCTTCCGCGAGCGCGGCGTCGAGGGCCCCGTCGTCACTGACGCTGCGCGGCCGCGAAAGGGAGGCGGTGCGCTTTTGGACGGCATCCCGAATGCGGAATGCGCGGCCGCTTTCAGTGCGACCCCGGTGGCCCGGGGCCGGGTTGCCCCGATCTCCGGAGCCTGGCCCTCCGGAAGCCCCGCACAGCTATCCGCCTCGCCGGCCGCCGGCCGCCGCCAGCTCTGCCTTCGAAACGGTTGTCGATCCGACCGTTCCCGTCACCAGTCAGAACGGCGCCATCTTCGTCGTTCTCGGTCTCGGCGTCGCCCGCTGCTCGGGCACCTCGGTCAGCGCCCCAAACCTCAGTGTCGTCTTCACCGCGGGCCACTGCGTCCACGACGGCCGTCACTGGCTGGGGCATAAGTGGGTCTTCGTCCCCGGCTATCACCATGGCGAACGCCCATTTGGTGTCTTCACCGCCAAGTGGCTCGGCACGACGCCGCAGTGGCTGGGCCATGGCAACGAGAACTTCGACATCGGCGCGGCCGTCGTCGGCCGCAACGAACGCGGTCAGAGGTTGGCCGCGGCGGTTGGCGCCGCCGGCATCGCCTGGGGCCTCTCACCTCAGCAGGACTTCGACATCTATGGCTATCCCGTGGCGCCGCCATTTGACGGCTCGACCCTCCAGCACTGTGCCCAGACGCCGTATGAGGGTCATGACCTCGCCTCGTTCCTGGCTCCTGGCCCACTCAACCTGGCGGTTGAATGCAACGTCACCGGTGGCGCCTCCGGCGGCGGTTGGTTCAACGCCGACGGCCTTCTCAACAGCGTCACGACTTACGGCTACCCCGAAGACCCGGCAACGGACTTCGGGCCTTATTTCGGCCGCGCCGCCGGTCATCTGTTCAAGCAGGCGGCGGCGATCAGATGAGACCCGTGAGCTCATTTGCCGGCCTTGGGATCGCGATCTTCCTCCTGGCCCTCGGAGTCGCGCCCGCCACGGCGTGGGGCGAAGGGTCTCCGCGGCTCCGCTTTAAGGCCGGCAACGGCTATCGCATCGCCATCGAAGGACGCGGGCCCGCCGCGATTCTTGAGGTCACTCATGACGACGGCCCTCACCGGCGCGCCGGTGAGGTCAGCACCTATGTGGCCCACGGAGCAGTGAGCGCCGCCGCGATTCAGGTGAGATTCGGTGACCTCGGCAGCGTCGACGTTCGCTTTCGGCCCTCTGGAAAGGTCACGCGGGGCGCACCCGTGCAGCACTGCAAGGGGCCCGATCGCAGGATCGTCCGTTACGGCGTCTTCGTCGGACACATCCGATTCCGTGGAGAGGGTGGCTACACCTCGGCCCGCATTCACCGGGTCAAGGGCCAGGTTCTGACCCGAATCTCGTTCAGTTGTGAAGTTTCCGCATACCTGCAGCGGCACCCTGGCAAACAGGCCGGAAAGCCCACGCCGAAGGAAGCGAAAGAGACCAAGTTGTTGGCGGGCTTTAAATCTGGGGTCACGGCGACGTACTTCGAGGCAATCACGACCCGTGCCGGCGAGACGCGCTTCGTCGCTGTAAACGAGCGGACCGAAGGCTCGCTCGGGCTCTACCGCGTGGCCTTTGCCAAGGCCTCGCCGCTCACATTTGCCTTTGACAGCGCCCTCAGCTTCGGCTCCGTCACCCCACCGGCGCCATTCAGCGGCAGCGCCTCGCTGCGGCGCGCCGCGGACGGGACCAAGGCCTGGGCCGGGACGCTGGCGGTCTCCTTCCCCGGCGAACCCGGGGTGGCGCTGACCGGCGCCAAGTTCAAGGCCCAGCTTGCGCAGAGTTGGTGAGGCCTCTACCTCACCGGCTCGCCCTTGGCTCTCTTTCTCTTCTCTTTCAACTCACGGCTCTTGACCTTGGCGTCCTCGTAGGAGGTCTCCACCAGTTCTTTGCCTCCCGACCAACCGAAGACCCAGGAGACGACGATCACGGCGAAGAGGACGTCCCAGGTGGTGATGATCAGCTGCTGGCCGATCGAGTAGGCGGTGGCATCGGCAGCCGAGGTCGAGCCGGAGAGGGCGGCGGAGTTCATCGCCTGCGTGACGCCGACGCCGCCGGGGGTGGCCGAGACGCTGTTGGAGATCGAGTTGGAGGCGGTCACCGTGGCGACGTTGTGGAGGCTGACCGGGATGCCGTAGGCGCCAAGGAAGACGGCGACGATCGCAAGGCGAGCGAGGTAGCTGCCGAGCTCGGGCAGGGCAAGCCGCGTCAAGGCTCGGCGGGGTGTGCGCAGGATCGCGCCGCCGATGACCAGCTGCGCCCGCAGTTTCTCCAGCTTCGACCAGAAGATGCGGACGAGAAGGCCGAGCAGCACCACCACACCGACGGCGATGAGCACGACCAGCGCCGTGTGGTCGGCGAAAAAGCCGAGCTTGATCGAAAAGGAGCCGCTGACGGTGAGGAAGAGGTACAGGTAGAGGGCGACGTTGAAGACCGAGAACGGGATCTTCTGGACGACGATTCCCGAGATCAGCATCGGGAAGGTCGCTCCCGCGATCAGCGCCGTGAACATCATCAGCATCACCCAGGTGCCGAGGTTTGCCGGCAGGAACCCGTTCAACGCCACGGCCACCGCATAGGCGGCGAGGACGAGGCGATAGGAGGGCTTGGCACGGGGGAGGGCGGCGCGCAGGATCCCGTACCAGGCAAGGGCAGCCAGGCTTGTCTGAACGGTCTCCAGCAGGACTCCGGAGACGATCGCCCAGAGCGGCACCTCGGCGACTTTGCGCAGCAGGTCGCGAATCCAGTCCGACGCCGGGATGCCCAGCAGGTTGAGCACGAAGAGGACGAGGGCGACGCCGCCGAGCCAGACTGCGATCCGCAGCAGGCGTCGGGGCAGTGTCGGAGCGCGGTCGGACACGAGAGCCCCGGCGATGGCGTTCACGCGGGCACCCTAGCCGACGGTTAGCGTTGTCCTCGGTGGCGAAAAGCGAAACGACAGGCAGCGTCGACGGCGGCGACGGGCAGATTGCCTGGAGCCGTCATGGCGAAGGCCCTCCGCTCCTGTTGATCAACGGCTACGCGGCGACCCGGGCGGACTGGGACCCGGCCTTTCTCGCCGCTCTTGCCGAGAACTTCAACGTGCTCCGCCCTGACAACCGGGGGATCGGCGACTCCGATCTCGGCCCGGGGGAGATGACGATTTCCCGTCTTGCGACCGACATGGTCAAGCTGCTCGATGCGCTTGAGATAGAGCGGGCGGGCGTGGTTGGCTGGTCGATGGGCGGTTTCATCGCCCAGGAGCTGGCGGCGACGCGGCCCGAGCGGGTGAGTGCTCTCGCCCTGCTCGCCACCGACCCGGGAGGGCCCGGGGCGACGCTCGCCGATCCGGCTGCGACCGTCCGTCTCTACGACCGCGGCGGCACGCCTCGGGAGCAGGCCACCCGCCTGATCAACTTGCTCTTCCCGGCCGATCTCGCCAAGCGGTTCGATGCCGAATTCGGTGAGATCGTGGCGGCCGCCAGGGCGGCGTTGTCACCGGTCGCCCTGCTTGCCCAGGAGGAGGCGATGAGCCGCTGGCACGCTGAGTCCGACGGGTCGCGCCTCGCCGCGATCGTGGCGCCGACATTCGTCATGGCCGGAGACGAGGACGAAGTGATCCCGCCCGGCAACTCCGGGACCCTGTCTGCCGCGATCGCCGACGCCAGGCTCGAGCTGTTCCCCGGTGCTGGACACGCTTTCATAGCCCAGGCGCCAGAGCGTGTCGCGGCGCTGATCGGCGAGTTCGTCGCCGACGCCCGAGCGATCTCCTGACGGGGAGGTCGGTTACTGCTTGACCTTGCAGTCGCGGACCAGGCTGGGGGAGAGGGCCTGGCCGTTGGCAAAGGTGAACGTGCCTTTGGCAAAGGTAAAGATGGCGCCCGGAAAGCCGGGTGGCGCCGCGCATCGGGCGCTGAGCAGGCTGTGCATCCTGCCCTTGTAGTGGAATTTACGGCCAATGTTGAAATCGACACTGGTCACATAGCCGAGCCCGGCAGCGAGCCGCGGGATTTTTGTCGAGACCACGGTTCCAAAGGTCCCGGAAGATTTATGGGCGATGGTCATCGGCAGGATGAAGGTGTGCTGAACGGGGTTGGCGCCATAGATGTGGAGCAGGATGCCCGGGCGTCCCTTCACCCTGGCATTGAAGGCGAGCAGCTTTCCTTCGGCCGGGAAGGGGGCGAGAGTGGGAAAGGAGACGTCGGCTTCGAATCGCCCCTGCCCGATCAGCGCCGGCCCACAGAGTGAGCGCGCCTGTTCCGTCGTGGTCGACTCAAGCACACCCGAAGTGCAGGTCGGCAGGCCGCGGGTATCCAGCTTGCCCTCCCGGTTGAGCGCGATCGAGATCCCTCGCAGCGCCGGCGGGGTGGCTCCGTTGGTGGTCTTGATCTCTCCGCTGACGTGGACCGTCACCGGGGCCAGTTCGTCGCGCGGCAGCGCATGGGGAGTGATCTTCCCCTGCAGCGAGGCGATCAGGTCTCCGCCTTCCGCCGACTCTCCACTGGCGATGGCGGCGCCCCCCAGCGTGACCATCGCCAGCGCTGCCAAAAGACCGGCCATGGGGCGACGCAGCGGACGGCTCAAGGGCGACGGCCTGTCGGATCGGGATCGCGAGTCGCTGCGGAGCACCATCCCATCGTCCCACACCAAATCAATGTCCCACGGTTTGCCGGCTCCGCTAACGGGAAGTCAAGAAACCGAACCCACTCAAAAGGAGACTCGATGGACGCGGCAACCAACGGTAAGGGAATCTTCGACGACGCCAACTCCAAGGCCAGGTCCGGCATCGTCGAGCTGCTGGAGAAGGCCTACTGGATGGAGATCGAGACCGTGATGAGCTATCTGGCGGCTTCGGTCAACCTCGACGGCGTCCGGGCGCAGGAGATCAAGGAGTCCCTCGACACCGACATCGGCGAGGAGCTGGGGCACGCCCGCCTGTTCGCGGCGCGGATCAAGGAGCTCTACGGAGTCGTGCCCGGGTCGGAAGGATTCTCCGCCGAGCAGTCATTTCTGCAGCCCTCCGAGGAGCAGACCGATGTTGTCCACGTGATTCGTGGCGTGATCGAGGCCGAGACCGGCGCGATCGAGCATTACACCGGGATCATCGAGGAGACCGATCAGATCGATCCGGTCACCCAGGACATGGTGATCGCGATCCTCCGCGACGAGCAGGGCCACCGCCGCCTGTTCGAGGGGTTCCTGCGCGAGTACGAGCTGGAGGGCCTCGCCTAGCGGGACCGCCGAGAGGCGCCCTAGCCCCCGTTCTGCGGGCTAGGGTGCGTGAATGCCCAGGGGTGACCGCTGGATCGAGCTGGCCGCGGGCGACGAGTTCGCCGGCTACCGAATCGAGCAGCGCCTGGGACGGGGCGGCATGGGCATCCTCTATCTGGCGATGGAGCCGGGGTTGGAGCGCAGGGTTGCGCTGAAGCTGATCGCCCCCGAGGCCGCCGCCGACGAGGTCTTCGCCCGGCGCTTCGCCGAGGAGTCGAAGATCGCGGCCTCGATCGAGCATCCGAACGTGGTGCCGATCTACGCGGCGGGGGAGGAGGACGGCGTCCCCTACATCGCGATGCGCTATGTCTCGGGCTCCGATCTCGGCAAACGGCTCGCTCGCGAGGGCCGGCTGGAGCCCGCCAGCGCGGCGGCTTTGATCGCCCAGGTGGGCAACGGCCTCGACGCGATCCATGCGGCCGGGCTGGTCCATCGCGACGTCAAGCCCGCCAACGTCCTGCTCGGTGGCGGAGAGGGGGCCGAGCATGCCTACATCACCGATTTCGGCGTCGCCCGCAATGTCGCCACCAGCTCCGGCCTGACCCAGACCGGCCGCTTCGTCGGCACCCTGGACTACGTCGCCCCGGAGCAGATCTCCGGCGGTGAGGTCGATGCTCGCGCCGACGTCTACGCGCTCGGCTGCCTGCTCTTCAAGCTCCTCACGGGAGAGGTCCCCTACCCCAAGGACGGGGAGGCGGCGCGCCTGTACGCCCATCTCAACGAGCCGCCACCCGCGCCCTCGCTGTACGCGCCGGGGGCGCCGATGGCTCTCGACGACGTCGTGGTCCGGGCGATGTCGAAGCCACCCGAGGACCGCTATCCCTCGGCCGGCAACCTCGGCCGGGCGGCGTTGGCGGCGCTTCAAGGGGGGCCGGTGGACCTTCCCGAGCGAACCGTGGCGACGGGCGCGGCGGCAACGCGGACGGCGGAGACGGTGCGGCCCGTCGCCGGTTGATGTGGGCCGGTGGATTGGCTGCCGTCGCGGCGATCGTCGTCGCGGCGATCGCCATCGGTGGCTCTGGTGGCGGGGGAGGCG
>DATCBF010000001.1:0-4814 GCA_036512025.1 Solirubrobacterales bacterium | reverse complement strand
GACGGCCCGGGCGAGCCGGCGGCCATGTCCGCGCCTGCGAAAGGCCGGGCGGACGAACTCCTCGAGCTCCAAGCCGGCGTCGGCAGAGTGGCGCATGATCGTCCACCCCATCATCTCGTCGCGGCTCGGGTCTTCGATCTCGATCAGGTGGATCTGGTTGCCCCAGTAATCCGGTGCATCCCTCTTGACGACGAGGAATTCGCAGGCGGGCGGCGCTGGGACGAAGGCGGCCTGGCGCTCGTCGGGGATCCAGGCCTCGAGCAGCCGGTCAGACCAGTACCCGGTAGGGCAGGTAGCCGAAGCCGCCGTCGCCCCAGAAGGGACCCCAGTTTATGGCCGAAGCGGAGGGTCTCGTTCGCCTCGTCGGAGGCGATGAGCGCGACCGAATGGCTCATCTGCGGACGATGAAGGCGCGGATCGTCGATCAGGCCGTCCGAGCTGGTCCAGCTGTCGTCGATCTCGAAGGCGGCCAGCACCATCCCGCCACCCTCGAGGATCTTGCGGCACTCGTCGAGGGTCCGGCAGCGCATGTAGGACCTGGTTCGCTCGGACTTGCGATTGCGTCAAGGCCCGGTGTCTCCGCGGGGGGCCATTCATCGGCGACATAGGGCCAGAAGCGGTCCGGCAGGTGTCCCCACCCCTTGGTGATCCGCTGCGTGGTGAGGTCCAGGAGCCGAAGTCGGGCGGCCCGGGATAGGTGCCTTCCAGTTCTCGGCCCCGCAGGAACCCGTAGGTGCGGCTAGGCAGGAACCGACCCCCGTCGAGACGCTCAGGCTGCCTGGGTCTCCGGCCAAAGGGCCACTTGATCGGCATCGTCGGACGGCGATTGCGCTAATCGTCTTCGGGCTCGGAGCCGTCGGCAGGAATTCGCACCCGCTTCAGGATCTCGCCGGTCGGGCCGTAGATCTTCACCGATCCTGACCTCAGCTTCGTCTTCGGGATCCTTCGATCCCGGGGCGCAGCTTCCCGATGATCAGGTCGGCGGCTTTGTCGAAGGCGTAGCCGACGGCAAGCGGCCAGATCACGGTAAGGACCGCGACGCCTCGGGGGGAAGCGCACCGGGCGGGCCCTTCAGCGGGTCGCGGATCTCGACCGCCAGGTCCGGTAGGGCCTCGGTGAGCGCATCGGCGAGCGCCGTGAGCTCCCCCTCGAAGTCGGAGGCTTTCTCGGGGCTGAGGACGATCGTCTGCCGAGCCGGGTCGGCTGGTGGAGGTGTGGCCTGCATCAACACACTCTAGATCGGGGGGCGACCCCCTCTCCCACGCCGCGGCGTGGACACCGACCCGGGGCCGGGCGGCTGGAGGTCAGTCGCCTGGCGGCTCGTCGTCGGGGTCGTCCTGGCGCTCGGCGCTCGCCTCATGGTGGCGCAGGGCGGCTTCGGCTTCGGCCCGAATCGCCTCCGTGGTACTCGCCTCAGAACGCCCCAGCAGCGAGCGGGCCAGGAGAGGAACGGTCGGCTCCTCATCGTTCTCGACCACGGCGCGCCAGAGTCCGTCATCGCCCGCCTCGAAGCCGAGGCCCCAGAGAAGCGCCTCGGCCTCGGACTCGGCGCAGCCGAGCAGGGCGGCGACCTCCTCGGGAGACCGTGGCCTCGCTCCGAGGATGGCGGCAAGGTCCGCGGGCCGAGCGCCGCGCTCGCTCCACTCGCCGCTGCGGGCGTCGATCACCTCTTTTGCCCCGCCTAGCCGGGCACGGATCACATTGATCGCCTGCGCGGCCGAGTAGGCCGTCCCGGTCGCCGACATCACCGTCCAGAGGATGCCGAAGGCCTCTTCTAGGGAGCTCCAAGTGGCGCCGATCGACCCGAGATCTCCGCCGGGGACGGCGAGGATCAGGTAGGGACGGAGCGGGTCGCCGCCCAGGAGGCCTGCCTCAGCGGCGCGCAGGAGGTCTCCGATCGGGGCGTCCAAGGGGCGCACGTCCCAGCGCGCGAGACCGGCGGCGTCGACCGTGGCCACGCGCCTCAGATGCAGGTACTTGTGGCTCAGTACCGCAGGGCCGTCCTCTTCGTCGCCGGGAAGGACGAAGGCCGCGAATCTGAGGAGCTCCTCGAAGCGGCCTTGCGGGTCGCGGTTGCGAGGATCGCTCGTCAGCCGTTGGCGGCTCGGGGGCTTTCGCGGCGACCACCAGTGCCGTCGTCGTGGCGACCACATCCCGTCGGTCCTCTCGCGGTCGAGCAGGCCGACGCCGAGAAGGTCGCCGGCGCGCGCGAGGACCGCGCGGAGGGTCTCCTCGGGGGCGGCCGACACGCTTACCACCGGCAGGTCGGAGAAAGGCGTCCCGGGCGGGCGCCGAGCCGCGGCGTCGATCCAGAACGGCGCGATCGATTCGGTCGCCGGCAGGACGACCTGCAGCTGCAGGCGCTCGGGCACTTCGGCGCTGTGATCGTTGGAGGCCAGATCAACCCTCGGCCTCTGCCGCCGGGTACTGCCAGGAATCGCCGGCGACGTGGCGGAAGAATTCAAGGTGCTTTTCCAGAAGATCAAGCGCGTCCGCTGCGCTATGGATGTACCTGGGCGGGAGCGGGTCGAACTGGAAGCCTTGTGCGATCACGCTATGCAGGTAGAGAACGAATCCGTTTCGCCGCATCCCACTGTCGATCTCCTCGAATCGAAGGGCCTCGGAGGTCTGCGAACCAAGGCGCAGTGCCTCGTGGAGGGCATCCGTCATCTGCTGAGTCATATAGGTGACCTGCACCCTTCTCGACCGCGGAGGCATCATGTGAGAGTCCTCGTCCAGGTCGATCGACACTGCCTCCTTGACTTCGCGTAGGCCACGTGCCGAGAAGTGTTCGATGTCGGAGACGCCTCCGAGCATGGCGTCGATCACCATCATGAACAACGCCCGTGCGGCGCCCACCCGATCCCCGGCCACCCGGAGGACAGCTCGGTCTCGACGTCTGAACTCCAAGAGCGCACTGCTATCGACGAGACCTGCGGACACGGTGGTGCTCGCAACTCCGATCCAGATCGCGCGCCAGGTCACGTCGTGCGCCAAGAAGGTCGCCGCGATCGCCGCGACCCCGACCAACAGGAGGACCACCGGCGTAGCCTCGCGGCGTAGATAGCGCGATGGTCCTTCCTCGGGTTGGAGGGGTCGGGTCTTTCGGGCAGGGCTCCGAGGTTTGTCTTCCGCTGCTGCTTCCTCGCTGCTTCTCTCCTCCTCCGCATCGATAGTCGACGTCCTTTCCGGCGCCAACGCCCGTCGCACGAGCCGAGGGACCACGATGACCGTTGCCGCCACGATCCCTCCCGCGATCAATCGCAGCCTCGCCGTCGGGCGGATGATTTCTCTTCGTTGAGCCACTGATTCGAACCAAGCTGGTGCTAGACGGAGCCGCCGTCATTGTCGGGTGAATCCGGCCAGATTCCGAAACGGCCCGGCGGATCGTTCCTGATCAGATCCCTCCGGGTCAAGCCGAGCTGGGCGAGTAGACCGCGCCGATCTCTCCTGCGGACCTTGAGGAGGTGGTCTCTCCAGGTTGCCAGTCGTCCCGGTCCCCGCCCGCCATAAATGAGTTCGTCATCACGGCCGGGTAGAAGTGGGCAGGCTCGTCGCCGGCGGCCAACCCCAGAGCGGTGGAAAGCGGCGCTCTCGCCTCGCGGCGGCGACCCAGGACCAACAAGGTGGCACCTATGTTTGCGTGCGCAAGGGCGTGCTCCGGTGAGGCTCTGGCCCCCTTCTCGGCTACGCGAAGCCGGTCGTCGGCGGAGAAATCCTCTAGGTGTTCAAGCATCAGGGTGAAGCAGTAGTCCCAGATCCTCCAGTGCTGCAAGCCGCCGTCGCCGAGCTGTTCCAGATCCGAAACGGCCTTTCGGAAATCTCCATCCCCTGCGATCTGCAATCGGATGCGCGTCGCGGCGAGCAGCGCCTGGGCCGACAGCGGAAGGTCGGGGCCAAAGCCTTCTGCCGCGGCCCTCAATTCGCCTGACGCCGGGTCGGCGTCGGCGATCCAGTTTGAAAAATGGGCGAGGAGCAGCCCTTCGATCGCGATCGCGTGATCGGCGGAGAAAGCCTCAGCGGTCAGGCTCGAGGCGGGAACTTCGGCGTCGATCTGCAGGTGGGTGTGCTCGGCGTTGTCGATTCCGATCTGTCGGTCGACGATCCTCGCATCCCTCCCTGCGGATCTCACCGATCTGAACCATGCGCCCGGGGATCTGAGGAGTCCCCATCCTTCCCATCGCACGGAGTTCGCGACGACCAGGCCCTTGCCGGAGAGGACGCCAGTTATCTGTGGATAGCGCAGGATGCGGTTGGCCTGATCAAGGTCAAGCGGGACGTGGATCAAGCGAATATCGCAGTGGCGCGAGAGCAACGGGTTGTTTCGGAGCCGTCGCTCGACCTCCTGGATGTGGACGGTCGCGAGCTCCTCGTAGGAAGGATTCGCATTGCTGAAGCGAGCCAGGACGATCGCCGGTTTCGTCGGCCGTGCACGTACGCGCCGCCACATCACGAGAGGCTGGATCGAACCCGCGGCAACTGATGCCGTGAGCACGGCCGGAACCCAAGCCTCGACGACGAACAGCAACGTTGCCGACCCGAATGCAGCCGTCGCGAGCAGCCGCCAGGCGATGGGCGGTGCGACAAATGCCCGCGTCTGCAGCCAGGTGGTGGTCGCGAGAGCAGCGCGGGCGAGAAACGTCGGGATTGATGGCGTCGGAGACACGCCGTCGGCAGATTAGGCAGCCCGCCGACGAGACGAGGAAAGTTCAGTTCGGAGGTAGGTCTGTCAACAAGTCGACACGTCGATCCTCCCGTTCGACCCTGAGGCGCGACCCGTTCTCACCCGTCCAGGCGCGACGAGGTAGGCGGAG